>JAJXTI010000001.1 GCA_021783915.1 bacterium | reverse complement strand
ACTCTGGACCCCCCTCTTGAAGTCCACCCCCATATAAAACAGGGCCAGCGTCACAATGCCTATGAGTAAAACGTACTCTATGATTGTCTGGCCGCTTTGGGGCATTGCTTTACTCCTTGGTTATCTCGTCGTTGACCGCATTCACCGGTGGCAACTGGTTCGCGCTGGCATTGCTTTGGTTGTCTATGTTTGAACGCGAGATAAAAATACCCACACTGTTGGCGCTGGGTAAAAGCCCCGTGTGTGTCAAGGCGTCTGTGGTCACGTCTGAATTGGCCTGGACATAATACGGCTCGTACTCTTCCCTTATCTCGCTTCCAGAGAGGCCAGTCGCCCTCATGCAATTTTCATCGCCAATGCATTGGCTGCCCACGGTCTTGACCATGTAATGGCGCGCGTCACGCATGCGGGCCTGTAAAGAGCGTCGAACGTATGTCGTCATGGCCACGACAACAGCGATGACTAAAAAAAACGTCACCACGTATTCGCTGATGGAAGCCACCCCCTGTTGGCCGTGCTCTTTAGCCATCGTCCGGCCCCCTAGTAGTGCCCTATGATGCCTGTTAAATTACTGGCCATGGTTTCCATGCCGTTGGTCGTCATATTGATGGTATTGCCAAGCCGGTTTTGAAATATCCCCTTCGGTTGTGTAAGGAAAATTACCACCGATACCACCGCGGTGACCAACAAAATGTACTCCACTGTGCTCTGGCCTTTTTTTGTCATATGATTCCCTCAATGCCTTCTGGCGTCTGCCCGCCGGCCGGAGGGCCCCTCCATCGGGGCCAATGGTCAGCAGACAGACGCCTCTCTTAAGCTCTTTCCTAAACGTTAGTGACTGGGACCCCAATATTCCTGCACATTGTTGGCAATGACCGACTTTGTGACGGAATTGGTCGTCTCGGCGTTGAGCAACGTGCTTGTTTGGACACCTTGTCCGGCTATCCCAAACTGCTGAGACTCATTGCTGGTGACTTTTTCCGCCACTATCACGTTGGTGTTGCCCGGTGAAAACTGGTCACCGATTTGGTCCGAAGAGTCCTTAAGGCGGCCCTGCACGCCTCTTTTGATATACACCTGGATCGAAATCAAAGCGCCGATGATGACAATGATCAACACCGCGTACTCAAGGGTGCTTTGCCCCCTTTTGTTTTTGTGGTTAAGATACGTAATCATAACTTCCTCCTTAAAAAGTATCTTCAAACTGTTTTTACACAGTTTTGTTTTTTAACTTAGATTCCGTTGGTGACCGCTCCGTTATACAACGATTTCTCAAAACCGCCACTGGCTCGCGTGCGATTGGTCGCCGTGTCAAAAGCCGTTGTGTTAGAATCCAGCCTCTTGTTGCTTTCTGACTCTCTTGAAACATCATAATTACTCTGCAAATAATAAGGCTCATACTGGTTGCTCGTCCCTATGTTGCTGGTCTGTTGCTCCATGTATTGAGAGGCGTCACGCATACGCGCCTGCAGGGAGCGCTGGGCGTATGTCTGCATGGCAATGACGCCCGCGATGACCAGGGCAATCAACAGGGCGTACTCAGCTGTGTTTTGAGCTCGTTTATTTTTAAATAACTGTCTTAACATATATCTCTCCTCCCGAAGTGGTCCTTCGGTTGTTTCCTTAAAATGCTCTTAAGGAATTATTATTTTTTAATTGTTTCTTTAATGAAACACGTTCAATGTCGGGTTGACTTGCATGCCTTGAGTAGGAGTTGAAGCCCCTCCTTCGGTTGAACTATGCGTATTTGCCAACACGTCCGCCCTGTTGGTCATGTCATCCGTTATGTCCTGATACGTATTGTTGATTTTGGATCTGAGACCACTGTTCGGGTTATTCGCGAAGAGAATAACCACCGCTATGACCGCGGTCACAAGAACAATATATTCCACGGTACTTTGCCCTGAGTGGCATCGAAGGGTTTGCCCCGGATCTGCCGACAGGGTCAGGTATTTTCTATTTCTAAACATAGACAGTTTCTCCTGTTGTAATTATTCTATTGGACTGCGAATTCCGTATCTACCGCCTTTTGGGTAGCCTGCACGGAACGAAACACATAGGTGCTCATGGCGGCAATGGCTGCCGACACTAATGCCACAACTATCGCGTATTCGATTAGGTTCTGCGCTTTCATGTTTTTTAGGCGATTCATTGTGTGCTCCTGATGCCTGTTTCGTAAAGGCGTCTCGGCCCTGTCCCTCCCACCATTGGGACATTTTGGAATTCTTTTAAATGGGCCTTTATCTATGTAAAAGTCTCGAAAGAGACTGTAAACACAAAAAATGTTTTGATTTTTTATACACCAAGTCGTCGCGTTTAAAGTATGCCATATAATATAATAGGTGTCAACCACCTTAACATAAAATTAGGAAAGCCCTTTCTCTTATCGACAAATAGAAAGGTGGATCTTTTTCGCCTTATAATCCATAATATTTAAACTATTTATGTTTTCCACGGCTGATTTTAATTGCGGGGTGTATTCAAATGATTCGGTGGCATCTAAACGGATTTCCATCGAGTCCTTGCTGCAGACTTCAACCCCTGGCAGGGCCAGGATCTTTTCCAAAACAGACAAAGACGTTCCCGACGGGAAAAACATCAAGGCGCGTCCTTTAAGCCGGGCCTTTAACCATCCGGCCTGATCTGTTATGTCCCCTTGAGGGCTATCGTCTATAGGGGATACGTTATAATTATTGGCGGGGTGTCTGTCCAGATACATTTGCATTACTTTATCATAACTCATTGAAATTAAATTTGTTACAACAATCACTCTTTCTTTCTTTAAAATCCGTAAAGGGCTTGTTTTTTCGGGGCTATTTAATGGAAGCTGCCAATCCAATTCCTTCCTTGGATCGCCTATGGCCCATTGAAAGCCTTTACAATCGTAAGGGATTCCCGCTATAAATTGACGCTTTTGCGCTAAAGGTGAACTAAATTCCGCCACATTTTGACCTCCAGATCCCACCAAAGAAATTTTACTTATCTTTTTTCCCGGTAAATTTTCGAAAGCGGCCATAAAATCAACCCCTGCCGTGTCCCCTCCATTAAAAACAAGGTTTCGAATAATCAGAGGTCTAAGGTTGTTAAGCACATAGTCCGGCCCCTCACAAGCGGCCCTTTCGACAGGGACAGCCAATGGCACTTGATCAGGATTTTTCGCGTACAGACTCTGGTGTCGGCAATCAATGAACAGGTGGCTATTGTCTTCCAATTCTAATTTTATCGCGTAAACCCATTGGTTTAGATATTCCCATTCCATCTTTAGTTTGTTGTCGTCCAACGGGCTACGCTCGTAAAAGTCCTTTAATCCCAGCACGGGTTTAAACGACAGGTCCCATAACGCGCACCTAAGAAAGATGTCCCCTTTGTCCGGAGAACTTTCTTCCTGTTTTAAGGCCGGAGGATGGAAAGTTGCTTCCGGGTCTCCCAAGGCCTTTGCGGGAACAGTGGCCATGTCCGGCCCTTTACCGAAAGGCCCTGGCGAGGGGGCCTCCATGACAAATGGTTCCAGCGCTTTTAGAATCTCTGCTTTTTTCTGTGATGGAATCTGGAATTTTTCTTTTATTTTGCGGGCCCGCGGGACTATGACATGCGCCTGTTTAAGAAGTTCATGCACGGATGATTTGGACACTTGCTGCCCGAACCTGGAAAAAACCATCCCCGCCAGGTTTTGACAACTTACCGCCGGGTCTTTCTGCTTTTGCTGGATAATAAAGGAGGTGATTTCTGGGGTTAATTTATAAACGACTCCCATATATGAACGCGCCTGCCCTAGCAAGATGGATACGGACCCCCAATAAACGTGAAGAGGGCCCTTTTAATTAATTTGTATTTGGTCCCCGACCTGTGTGCCCGTCCCTTTAATTGTACCAACGGGTAATTCGACAGCACAAGAAGATTTCCAAAAAACAGGAGAAACTGCAAAAGGCTTAATCCTCTCCTTCAGGCCAACCACCTTGTTGTTTTCATCAAGGAAAACCACGTCGATGGCGAATTTCATAAAGAACATATGGATGCTTTTGCATTGGGGGATGACTAAGGCCTCTCCTGGTTTAATGGATCCCCTCCCCAAAAGGCCTCTCATCCTCTTTAAAGAAGTGTCGGCAGTTTCAACAGAATCTGCCAAAAATGTTTTTCGTGTGAGGTTGACAATCGGCATGGTCTGCCCAAGGGCTCCATCTAAGGGTTAAATATGGCCTTATTCAAAGGGATGCCGCGGGTCATGATATCATCGTAACACTTGGGCACATGGCCTGTAGGGATATATTCCCCCAAAATTACCCCGTCGCTATTAATGCCTCCGTGCTTAAAAATGAAGACGTCTTTGATTTCCGGAAGCCCGTCAACAATGTGGCCCGTCAATTCAGAAATGGCCGTGATCTTGCGTGACCCGTCGGAAAAACGGGAAACTTGAATGATGAGATTGATGGCGGAGGCCGCCATTTCGTAGATCGCGCGAATGGGGAGTTCAATCCCGGAAAGCAAAACCATCGAAGACAAACGTGAAAGCACGTCACGGGGAGAGTTGGCGTGCAGCGTTGTCAAAGATCCGTCATGGCCCGTGTTCATGGCCTGTAGCATGTCCAGGACTTCCGGCCCACGGCATTCCCCGATAATAATGCGGTCGGGCCGCATGCGCAGGCAGTTAATAAAAAGATCCCTGATGGTTATCTTTCCCTTGCCTTCAACGTTTGAGGGCCGCGATTCCAGACGGGCCCAGTGTGTTTTCACCAAACGCAGTTCCGCCGCGTCCTCGATAGTGATGATGCGTTCGTTGTCGGGGATAAACTGGGAAACAATGTTTAAAAGGGTCGTTTTACCGGCACCTGTCCCCCCCGAGACAATCATGTTTTTGCGTCCGATAACACAAGCGTTTAAGAAATCCGCCATCGGTTGAGAAATGCTTTTAAACTTCAACAGGTCCTCCACAGTATACCTGTCTTGGGAAAACTTCCGGACGGTCAGCATAGGGCCGTTTAAGGACAATGGGGGGATAATGGCATTGATACGGGAACCGTCCGGCAGTCGGGCATCAACCATGGGCATCGATTCATCCACACGGCGGCCTAAAGGGGCTATGATACGGTCAATGGTCGCGCGTACCTGTTCAGCGGTTATAAAATGTTTATTGGTCAAAAGGATCTTGCCATTTTTTTCGACGAAAATTTCATCTTTACTGTTGACCATGATGTCCGTAATGTCCTGGTCAGCCAAGAAATCTTCCAAGGGCCCCAACCCCACCGCTTCGTTGACAATCTCACGCACCAGACGCCCCCTTTCCTCATGGGAAGAAATAATGGCCCCTGAAGTTTCCGCGAGCAGCTCCGTGACGACTTTTTCCGCCGCTTTTCGGATATTGGCGGACTGTTGCGCGTCAGTCAAAATTTCCGTCGATATTTTTTTCAAATTCATCTTCTCAACAAGTTTGTGGTGGATCGCCTTCTTTAATTTGATGAGATCGTCTTCTTCTTTTTTATACGACGCCTGTATCGGTGAAGAGGTGTCGAAAGCAATGCCAAATTTCTGCCAGAATGCGTTGCCCTTGGGGACGACACCATCAACAGCGCGCACCTTAACGATATCGGAAGATGGTACGTAGATTTCTTCCGATTGGAGTTTGTCCGCCAATTCAAAAAACACTTCGGAGACACGCGTCTTGGGGCTGTCGATAACGCAAGGAATCCCCCTGTTTAAAGCCAGACCCACGGTCCTTCCATCGGATGGGACAAGGGAAAGGATTTCACAAGACAGAACACTCTGCACTTCTTGCCAGGCCACTCCTCCCCGGCTTTCCGCCCGGTTTAAGATCAATTTTGACATCTTTAACGGGAAATGCAGGCCCTGTAAAATGTCGAGGCTGTTCTTGGCCTGGTAGACAGCCAGGATGTCTGGGGTCGTGACAAGCAATATTAAATTGGTGTTGTCTAAAATACTGATGAGGGTCTCAGTAAATATCTTATCTGCGTCGATGATGATATAATCATAAATGGTTGACGCTTTTTTAAAAAATGGCCGCACGTTGTCTGCGGTGAGGTGCCCCACTTGGCCGAGGTTATTGATGGCGGGGATAAAATCCAGTCCGCTGGAATGGGCCGTGGCATATTTGGGGATGTTCTGATCTTTTTCATCAGTCTCCAGGAGATCCACCAACGAGAAAGAAGGCGTCAAATTAAACATGCGCGCCATGTTCTGTCCGGCCTGAAGATCTAAATCAACGGTCAGAACTTTCTTGCCCTTAAGAGTCAGAGCGGCAGCCACGTTGACTGAAACAAAGGTCTTTCCCACCCCTCCTTTATTGCTAAATACTGTTATGATTTTGCAAGACATTTTTTGAATTCTGCGTGTTTGTTGTTCCTATAAACATCTGGCATTTCGTTTCCTATTTCTTACGAAGGACGACTAACGAGGAACGAAAAAACCGCGGACAACTTCTATTGTACCACGGTTTTTTATTTTGTCATCAGGGGATTTAGATTCACCGCGTAAAGCATTTAAAACTGAACGCCAAATTTGGATCCAGTCTCAACGGTTGTATTGTGGGGCTCCAAACCACTTGAAAATTTTCCGTCGATTATGGTGTCTTCCACTTTCGAATCCTCGATGTTCCAAAAACGGATGAAGGGTTCAAAATACACGTCCAGTTGGGGATAGTGTTTCAAAAACCTCACTGAACCGCGCAGGCCAAAACCATTGTCTTGATGGTTTTTGACGTCTGTGCTAAGCCCATGGGTGGTAAAGTGGTTGCCATCGCTCAGACAGCTTTTTTGGTATCCCTGAATAAAGTAGTCGTATTCGAGGTTCAAACTCACCTGAGTATCTTTACCAGTGGGGATGTCCGCTGTGGCGCCTATAGGAATATAAAAATAATGAGACCTGCGATGGTATCCCCAGGCGCCCGTTGAGGTCATCTGCCCTTGGCTGTTGTCTTGCAAAAAACGGTACCCATAGCCAAAATAGCCCGTTACGCGTGAAGAATCAGTAAAATCAAAATCCTTGCCCACCAGCCCCCTGACCTCAAACATCTTATTGGGGTAACCATTGTCGGTCCCTGAACCTTTATAATCTAATTTGCCTTGAGCGTAGTGGCCTTGTAAACTGTAAAAATCAAGGATTTCATTGTTCAATACGTTCCCCTTGGGAGGACGGAAAGCATAGTTCCCATAATAACCGACCATGGCGCCCGTTAAGAAAACACCGGTATCGTGTTCGTTATAGCGGTTATAATAAGGATCCACCCCTATGTCAAATGTATGGACTCTTGCAGGGGCCAATGAATACCGTTTCTTTGGAGTTTCCTGCGAAATTTCTGTTGGTTGTTTTTCTGCCGAAGGTGTTTGCCCCGTTTGATCCCCCAGGGCCGGTTGCCGCTGAGTGTCGGAAACTTGTTGCCCCTGCTCCTCTATTTGATTCATTTGCTCATTGATTACCCGTCGTCTCCCGCCATCCTTAGAGGAGCCGGTATAACAAACGTCCTGCCACGACATTTTTCCTTCTTGAAGATGTCTGTTAACGCAGTCCATCTCCCTTTGCATGATCTGATCCCGGGACAGTCCCGCGTAAGACATCGAGGATAAAAAAAGAATGCCTGTGCTGGAAAAGAAAACAATCCTTGGGAGAAAACTATTTTGATAGTTGAGCATTCTTAATAAGAGGCCACTACCGTCTGCGTGTTGCCTCTGGAAACGCTGTGCTGGTTATAGACAATAGGGACTGTCACCACCAAATCCTTCCGGTGCATCTGCTCAGGGAAAGGTGAGAATGGGGCCACCATTTTTGCCGTATTAAGGGCGTCTCTGTCAAAAATATCGTGCCCGGAACTCTCGAGCAGGTCACAATCGGCCAAAGAACCGTCCCTGAGGATGCGCAGCCTTAATTTCACGGTGCCTTCCCAATTTTTTTGTATCGCTTCATAAGGGTACGAAATGGCCTGAGAAATCCTTAATTGAATGTCCCTCACATAAGGCAATAGCGCTGTGTCTGGAACATCCACCAATGGCGTTGTCATGGCTGGATTGAGAACGGTTCTTGTCTCAACACTCTTAAGGGGGCTCTTGAGGAGTTCTTGTTTGGGATTGGTAAGGGCGCTCAATGGTTCTTTATCAAAATTACTTTCCACTTCATTTTTAAGCCTGTTCAGACGCTTGGAGGGCATGACCACCTGGTCCGTGGCAAGCTTTTTGGATTTTAAAATTATAGGGGTCAAGGTAATCACAACTTCTGTGTCCTTATTGGGCCCTTTGTCTCGATTCCTAAACAAAGCCCCGATGACAGGAATGTTGCCTAAAAAGGCCACTCTCTTTACGGTATTCGAATCATTATGCTTTATCAACCCCGCCAACACGACCGTCTGCATATTATCCAAAAACAGTTCCGTTTGCGCCTGGCGAGTCACGTAAGCCACGTCCCCGCTGGTTATAGGGGTTGAAGGATCAATATCGCTGATTTGAACGTTCAGCAAAATATCAATTTTGCCTTCCCTTATTGTTGGAGTAACGACCACATTGACCCCGTACTGCTTAAATGTCGTGCTTGTTTGGGTGGTTGTGCTGCTGGAAGAGGTCGTGGTGTTTTGGATCGGGATTTCACCACCGACCAGGAAGCTCGCTTCCTTGCCGTTAAGAACTAACAGTCTGGGTTTAGAAAGGATCCTTGCCTTCCCTTCGTTGATTAAAGCGTTGACGTTCGCCTGAAGGGGTGTGGTCCGGTAAAATTTGCCAATCTTAAAGAAGTCTTCCGGCTTGCCGTTAAGGCTGGGGAGCGTTTCTTGATAGCTTGGCTGCAAAAGATTGGCGCCGGTGGTCCCGTTGTTTCCAGAAGAAGCGGCGGTGAAGGCGTTGCTCCAATCTATGCCAAGGTTCTTTTCAAACGTTACATTAATCTCCATGATCTGCATGTCTATTTCCACCAAATCTTCAATCACCTTTTTTTTGACCAAGTTGATGATCCTGTCGCTGAAAGGTTCCATGATCTTGTCCAAGGTGTCTTTGTCCTCTTTTGTGATCGCTCCGGACAAAACAAGCTTGCCTTCGTAAACATCTTTGTCTAAAGAGACCCCTTTTATCTGCGCCCTGTCAATGACTTCCTGGATCCTGGTTTTAAGCATGTCCAGGTCTTCAATGGCAACGCGGATGGTAATGCCGCGTTTGCCGCCGTCATCCCAAACAAAGACCTGCGTCTGTCCTGGTCTTTTGCCGACAACAAAGATTCCTCCTGGTTTTACATCTGAAATATCTACAATGGCAGGATCGGTAACGGCGACCCTAGTCAGGTTCTTGGTTTCAATCTTCTGGACATCTCCGACCAACAGGTTAATTAACTCCGCGGGCTTAGCAGGGCCTCCTTGCGGGTTTAACGGTGGCTCTTCCTTTTGGGGCATATTTTGGTCAAGGCCCTGTTCTTGGGCCAGTGCCGCTAAAGGAACCATGTTGGAAAACACAAAAGCAGTTACCAGCAATATGCTCAAACTTCTAGATAAAAATATTCTCATGAATTAAAGCTCCTTGCCTCCACGAAAGATTTGAATGTAAGGCTTTTGTTCAGGCTCTTGCACCTTTGGTGCTCCTTCTTCATTAGGAACATCAAGGGAAGCCCCTTGGTTTTGTAATACATAGTCTGCTAACGTTTTCCACGTTGAGGTTTTGACCATTTGTTTTTCATTTTCGTTGGGAGCCCTCAGGGCCAATTCCAATTTGCCGTTTTTATCGGCAAAAGCCAAAAGTCCCGCTTCCTGCGGATCCACGGCAAAAGTTATCTTTAAAGATGGAGCGGACTGTTGTTCGTCATACTCCCCGGGGCTATCTAAATTAGTGTTAATGGCCAACACCTGTAAATCTTGAAAAACCATGGCCGTTATCGTCTTTGTCTTTCCTGCCGCGTCATTTTCTTGAGGTACGTTTAAGTGGGCGATAACGTCCACAAAATCACCTGCGTTTAATAACCCCCCTACTGCGGCCAACGAATCAATCATGACCGTCACTGCGCGTTTGCCGGGAGGCGTTTTTTCGGTCAACAGGACGCTGCTTCTTTTTACTTTTGTCGCCTGTTGCATAGCTTGCTGCTGGGCGCGCATGGCGGCAGTGGCCTGTTGTAAAGCTTGCTGCTGCTCTTGACGCACCTGGTTTATTTCATTTTCTAAGGTCGCCATTTGCTGTTGACTTTGCAGTTGCAATTTTTCTGTCGCTTCTTTTTGCTGGGCCATATATTGATCATGAAGCTCTGTGGTCTTTTCATCGATTTTATTGGTGACATACTGACTGGTCAGCACCGTCGCACCAATCCCAGCAACGACGGCAATAGCGATTAAAACAATTTGTCTTCTGTTGTCCATAGCCATAAAATTACCTCCACCCTTTAAGGCTGCTTATTATCGCTAAGCCCTAAGAGCTCTTTATTTATTTCCACCTTGGTTTTCTGGGCCAATTTGTTAATGTACTCTAATATAGCGTTTTGTTGCTTGCGGACCGTCAACGCCGAAACCAATTCCGCTTTGACTTCTGTAAAAGGGACCGGGTTTTTTTCATCAACATGGACTAAATAGTACCCTTCCTTGCCTTTGAATACTGCGCTCGTTCCCCCAGAGTCTAAAGGAGCGATGGCTTTTTGCACCTCAACGGGGGCCTTATTAGGGTCCGCTATCAGGCCGCCTTGCTTGGCAGTTTTATCTATGGATTGTTCCTTGGCCAAAGCGGCAAAATCTCCTCCTTGTAAAACTTGGACCAACAGGTTCTTGGCGGTGGTTTCATCCGCGACAACGATTTGACGGACTTTCCATTTTACAAAAATATTTTTATTCTCGTCATAATATTTTAACGCGTCTGCTTCGGTTGCGACCACTCCTTTGGTGATACGGTTGGCCAATGCTTGCATCAACAACGAACGGCGAAAATCCTCCACGGCAGCTTTGATGTCTTTTTGGTCTCCGATGTCAGAATTTTGTGCGTCTTGGACTAACAACTGCTGGCGGATTAATTCATCCACAACAGAAGCTTCGACCTTTGGGTCTTTGTCATTGAAATTCGGCTGCACCTGTTTAAAAAGTTTAAGCTTTTGGTTAAAGTCGTCTGTTGTCAATGTCCAGCTGCCCACGCGGGCAACGACATCAGGGGGCAGGGGCCCTTGGTCACTGGCGTTTTCATTGGCCGTCTCCGATACTGTGTTGGCGGCCGTGTTGGTTGTAACTTCTGCGGAAGAAGTTTTTTCCGTCTTTTTGGCAGGAGAGAACAGATCGCAACCAGTCAAACCTCCGGCCAGGATGCCCACAAAAATAAAAATAAAAAATCTCTTTCCAAAACGCCCAAAAATATATATTAAGTATACCCGTTGAATGCCCTATGTGCAACTTCCGTTCAAAAAATTTTTACCTTCCATCCACCTTGCCTATATAACCTATGGCCCCCTAATAAGTTAAAAAACGGTGCGTTTTTATTAAATCAACCCTTTTACCGCATCTGCCTCGCTTAAGAGTTCTTCCTTCGTCGCTTTGATCTTATTTTTGGAAAAATCATTGTGCACAATCCCTTGCACGATTTTCCAGTTGAGCCCATCGCTTTGTAAGGGGAAGCCAAACATAACTCCCTCGGGTATGCCGTAGCTCCCATCAGAATTCACCACTGCTGAAAAACACTCCCCGGTTGCTGTAGGGGTAACAATAGCGTGTACGGTATCAATAATGGCATTGGCTGCTGAGGCTGCTGAAGAGAGCCCTCTTGCTTTAATGACAGCCACCCCGCGCTTTTGTATGGTGTCAATAAAAGTTGTTTGAAGCCAGTTCAAATCACTGATGGCCTCCGTTGCCGGACGCCCTTTAATAAGGGCATTATAAAAATCAGGGTACTGTGTTGCCGAATGATTGCCCCAAATGACCATTCTTTTGACATCCATGACCGCAACTTTTGCTTTCTGGGCCAATTGAGTCGTCGCGCGATTTTGATCAAGCATCGTCATGGCAAAAAAATTCCTAGGGGAAATGTTTTTACAAACACTCTTGGCAATATAGCAATTGGTATTGCATGGATTCCCTACAACGAGGACTTTACATGACGGTTTAGCATTATTAGAAAGGGCCTTGCCTTGTTCAATAAAAACCCCTCCGTTGATTTTTAAGAGGTCTGCTCGCTCCATGCCTTCTTTGCGAGGCACGCTCCCGACCAACAATGCCCAGTCGGCATCCTTAAATGCAATGTTGGCATCGGACGCCGTTTGGACGCTTTTTAACAAAGGGAAGGCGCAATCGTCCAATTCCATAACAACGCCGCCTAAGGCCGGCAAAGCTTTTTCTAGCTCCAAAAGACTTAAATCGATTTGGGTGTCTTTGCCGAACATCTCCCCTGAGGCAATGCGAAAAAGCAAAGCATATCCGATTTGTCCTGCTGCCCCGGTAACCGCTACTTTAATACGTTGAGTCATGTTGTTTAGTCCTTGATTATTCCCGGCAATCTCCTCCGGGCCTCTTTAACTTCTTGGAGAAAAACGTCCGCGTAAATGATTTCTTCTTTGTTCGACAATCCACAAGCCACCACGCGCCCCCAAGGGTCTACAACCATGCTGTGGCCGTACGCTTCAATCCCCCGGGTATCTTTGCCAACTTGATTGGGAGCGAACACATAACAAAGGTTTTCAATGGCCCTGGCTTTTAACAAGCTTTCCCAATGCGCCCGTCCGGTTTGCTTGGTAAAACATGACGGGACAGTTAAAGCCGTGGCCCCCATCTGCGCATATTTTTGATAAAGACCAGGAAATCTTAAATCGTAACAAACGCTCAACCCTACCTTAAATTCTCCGACGTAAACTGTTCCCAACCGGTTCCCTTTGGAAAAACAAACGGACTCGTTCAATATCTTATCACCCAAAACAGCCTCGAATAAATGAATTTTTCGATATTTTCTTATCTTCCCCGAGGATCCGTTTAAAGCCACCGTTGTGTTGTACGCTTTAGCTCCAGGAGCTTCTTCCAATAAAGAGCCCAACAGAATGTCTGCTTTATGCGCTTGGGCTAATTTCAGGAATTCCTGGGTGGTTTTGCCCGGTATGTGTTCGCGGACCTGCTGCAGAATTTCTTTGTCGCGGAGGTCCCCACGAAAACTGAAAATCTCCGGCAAAAGAACCCATTTGGCTTTTTTCGCAATCGCCTCTTTAACAGATTCTTTTGCCCGTCGAATATTATCGTTTTTATTGTCTGTCGCTTGAAACTGGATCAGCGCAACTTTCATCGGCCTAATGCTGCTTTAAGGCTTTCCCCGTATTCCTTATGGCATTTAATATAAAAGCTTTGTATCTTTAGTTCCTTGCGCCAAGCTGTGATTTTAGGGTATTTGCTCAAATCGATCCCGGAAAGTTCACACGGATCCATGGCCGCCAACAATGTCATGTCTGCCAAAGTTATTTGGATCCCCGCCAAATATTTATGTTGGCCCAATTGTTTTTCAATAGAGGGGAAATATTGTTCTAAACATTTAGTCCCATCATCAATGGACTCCTGGCTTACAGGAAGCCCTCTGCGTGGAGCAAACAGGCGATTGTACGTGACTTTGGCCACATTGACCATGATGTGTAACGACGCGAAGTCCGTCCATTGTTCGACGATCGCTCTTTGTTTTAAATCTTGGGGGTATAAACTTGAACCGTTTTTATCGCAAAGGTATTTAGAAATCGCACCGCTTTCAAACAGGCAGAAACCATTGTCATCCATCGCCGGCACCTTGCCGATAGGGTTAATCTTCAAAAACCATTCTTGTTTTTGTTCCCCTTCGCGCAAATTAACTTGACGGTATTCATAAGATATTCCTAAATAATTGGCCACAAAACGGACTTTATTGGCAGGGCCTGAGAGGTCTGAACCGTAGATCGTTAACATAATGATCCTCCTTAAATAAAAATGGTGACCCTAACGAGATTTGAACTCGTGCCGAGAGCTTGAAAAGCTCTTGTCCTGACCGGGCTAGACGATAGGGTCAAAAGAACCAAACAAGAGTGCCTATTATAGCGGCCTCTTTAGGGTCGTCAAGATTTTTCCAAACCTGCGGGTTTATTTATTCCTCCTCACGGGAAAAAGCGTGGGCAACCGAGGAGACCTGGTCTCCGCTTTCCAAAGAAATCAACCGCACACCGATGGCGGAACGGCCGGTCTCCCGAATTTCCGAAGGGGAAGATCTCACCACCATCCCCTTTTTGGTAACGGCCATAATCTGGTCGTCATCCATGACGGTCAAAACACCGACAACACGGCCGTTTTTCTCGGTCACCTTGACGTTGATGATGCCCTTGCCCCCCCTGGATTGGGTCCTGTAATCGGCAAAGTCCGAACGCTTTGCGTAGCCCAACTCGCAGACCGTCAATAGTTTTGCTCCCGTCTTATCCACGTCCGGAGCGAAAACGAGCATGGCGACCAGATAATCACCTTTGCTTAGTTTAATGCCCCTCACTCCCTTGGCGGAGCGTCCCATATCGCGCAATAATTTTTCGGGAAAACGCAACGCAATCCCTTCATGGGTCGCCAAAAGAACCTCTTCTTTCCCATTGCTCAAAGCGACACCGATGAGCTCGTCGCCTTTTTCCAAACCGATTCCGACGATACCTCCTTTGCGCGGGTTGCTATAGGCAGAGACCTTTGTCTTTTTGACCAAACCCTGCTTCGTGGCAAAGACCAAGAATTCATCTTCCCTGAATTCCTTAACGGCCACGATAGCGCTGATTCCTTCGCCGGGTTTAAAAGAAAGAAGGTTCACGATGGCCTTGCCTTTGGCCGTCTTTGAGGCCACGGGAATTTCATAGACTTTAAGCCAGCGCACCGTTCCCTGGTTAGAGAAGATGAGCAAATAATCTTTTGAGGACGCCACAAACAACCTCTCAACAAAGTCCTCCTCGGAAGTGGTCATGGCGGTCACGCCTTTGCCGCCGCGCCTTTGTGAACGATACGCATCGACAGACAAACGCTTGATATATCCCTTGTTGCTGATAGTGATCGCCATGTCCTCCTCGGCAATCATGTCTTCGATTTCAATGTCCTCCGCCTTAGCAGCGATTTCCGTGCGACGCTCATCAGCGTATTTCTTTTTCAACCCCTCCAACTCTTCTTTAATAATACCGTCAACTTTTTTCTCGGAGGCCAAAATCGCACGGAGATTGTCAATGTCTTTTAAAAGCTGCTGGTATTCCGCTTCAATTTTGTCTCTTTCAAGGGCCGCTAGACGCTGCAACTGCATTTCCAGAATGGCCTGGGCTTGCGCGTCGGAAAGTTCGAATTTTTTAATCAGAGCTTCCTTGGCCTCGGCGGTCGTTTTGGAAGCGCGGATAGTTTTGATGATCTCATCCAAAAACTTAAAGGCGATCTTAAGTCCTTCTAAAATATGGGCCCGTCGAAGAGCTTTGTCCAGATCAAACTGTGTGCGGCGGCGAATCACATGACGCCTGTGATCGATATACTGCTGCATCAACTGCTTAAGGGTCAATACCCGGGGGGATTTGTTGACCAGGGCCAAATTGATGATGCCAAAGGTCACCTCCATTTGCGTGTGTTTAAAGAGGTAGTTCAAGACAATATTGGGGTCCACGTCGCGCCTAAGCTCAATGACCACACGAATGCCGTCTTTGTCTGATTCATCGCGAATATCTGTGATTCCGTCAATTTGTTTGTTTTGCACAAGGTCCGCGATCGTTGAAATCAAATTGGCCTTATTGACCTGGTAGGGAACCTCGGTGATGATAATGGCTTCCCTGTTTGCCTTTTGTTGTTCAATTAAAGCACGGGCACGGATAATGATCTTGCCCCGTCCTGTATTGTAAGCGTCCACGATCCCCTCTCTGCCGCAGATGATCCCTCCCGTTGGAAAATCAGGCCCCTTGACAAGCTTCATCAGGTCCTTGATGGACGCGTCCGGGGAGTCTAACAGGTACATGATCCCCTCGACTACTTCCCCTAAATTTTGCGGGGGCATGTTGGTGGCCATGCCAACAGCGATCCCCGATGAACCGTTGACCAGTAAATTGGGCACCAGAGCCGGCAGGATGTCCGGCTCTGTCAAAGACCCGTCGAAATTAGGGGAAAATTCAACAGTCTCTTTTTCAATGTCGTCGAGCATGATCTGGGCCACGGAAGCCATGCGTGCCTCCGTATAGCGCATCGCCGCCGCAGCGTCTCCATCGATGGAACCGAAGTTGCCCTGCCCATCAATCAAGGGGTAGCGCAGGGAAAAGTCCTGCACCATGCGCACCATGGTATCGTAGACGGCCGTGTCGCCATGGGGATGGTACTTGCCCAAAACTTCACCGACAATACGGGCGCTTTTCTTATAAGGTTTGTTGTGCTCTAGGTTTAGTTCTTTCATCGCGTACAGAATGCGCCGGTGCACGGGTTTTAGCCCGTCACGCACATCCGGCAAAGCGCGTCCGACGATGACGGACATGGAATAGGAAAGATAAGAATTCTTCATCTCATCTTCAATGTATACAGGAATTATTTTTTCTTTTTTATTCGCGTCACGCATAAAACATAGACCTTTCCATACCTTCATAACCCCCGGGGTTAGAAAATTTCCAGCTCCGGGGGAGGGGAGGGTTAAACATCCAAATTTTTCACTTCGTGGGCATAGGTTTCGATGAATTGCCGACGGGGTTCGACTTCATCACCCATGAGCATGGTGAAAGTCTTGTCCACCTCCACCGCATCTTCAAGGGCCACTTTCAAAATGGTACGCCGCTCGGGATCCATGGTCGTCTCCCAGAGCTGCTGAGGATTCATTTCCCCCAAGCCTTTATACCGCTGAATATGCATGCCCTTTTTGGCGGATTCACGCACATAATCTAAAAGATCGACGATGCCCATTAAAGGTGTTTTCATTTTTTCATATTCAACGATAAACAGCGGCTTTACATCTGCCTTTGGTTTGTTTTTTTCTTTTTTGTCTTTGGCCAAAAGCACCATGTCTTTTTCTTCGCGCTCGTAATCCTGCAAAAACAGGTCGTGCTTATCCAATTTTTCACAGACACTTTCGAGGTCTTCGGATTCAAAAATCTCAATATACTGGGTCTCCGTGTCGTCTTTGGTTAAATCAGCCAATTCCTTGTCATCAAAGACATATTCTTCTTTTCCAGAGATTTTGGCAATGTAACGCGGCATTTTTTTCTTTTTTGCATCATAGTGATCAACGTAGGAAAAAAAATCCAGCCCCTTGCGCTTAAAGCGCTCGACAATGGATTCCAGCTCGACCAAAGTCTCTAAAATGTCTTTGAGCTGCGAAGGGGAATAGGTCTTCTTGCCTTCCAGTTTGGTGACTGAGATCCCCTCGGTCCCTAAATCCAAAATCAGCGCGTTCATCTCTTTCTCGGTCTGGATATACTCCTCACGTTTGCCGCGGGAGACTTTGTACAAGGGCGGTTGGGCAATATACACATACCCGCCTTCGATCAACTGCGGCATTTGCCGGTATAAAAGCGTCAAAATCAACGTGCGGATATGGGAACCATCGACATCCGCGTCGCACATTAAAATGAGCTTATGATAACGCAATTTCTCCGTGTTAAAGTCCTCCCCTACGCCTGTTCCTAGCGCGGTGATGATGGTGCGGATTTCCTCATTGGAAAGAATTTTATCCAGACGGGATTTTTCCACATTTAAAATCTTTCCCTTCAGAGGCAAGATGGCCTGGAACGCCCGGTTACGCCCCTGCTTGGCGCTGCCGCCGGCGGAATCACCCTCAACCAAATACAGCTCACACATAGTGGGGTCTTTCTCCGAACAATCGGCCAGTTTTCCCGGAAGGCCACCGCTGTCTAAAGCCCCTTTGCGACGGGTCAGCTCCCTGGCTTTACGTGCTGCTTCACGCGCGCGCGCGGCCACAATGACCTTATCAACGATCTTGTTGGCCACAGAAGGGTTTTCCTCGAAAAATGCCGTTAAGGCCTCCAAAGTCATCGAAGCAACTATGCCGTCGACTTCGGAATTCCCCAGTTTTGTTTTCGTCTGTCCTTCAAATTGGGGAAACTGAAGCTTGACGGAAATGACCGCTGTCAGGCCTTCGCGTGTATCATCGCCGGATATGCCTATCCCGTCCTTTTCTTTCAACAGATTTTTGGCCTTTGCATAATTATTGACGGCCCGCGTCAGCGCCGAACGAAATCCAGACAAATGGGTCCCGCCTTCGATGGTATTGATGCTATTGGCGTAGGAAAAAACCGTTTCATTATAACTGTCGTTATATTGAAGAGCTATTTCCACCGATGTGTTGTCTTTTTCCTTTTCAAAATAACAGACTTTGTTGTGCAGAGGTGTTTTATTGTGGGACAAATATTCCACAAACGAGACAATGCCTCCTTTAAATAAAAAAACGGAGTCTTTGGGCTTTTCCCCCCTTTCATCAATGAGTTTAATGGAAACGCCTTTATTAAGAAAAGCCAGCTCACGCAAGCGTTTGGCCAAGATATCATAGGAAAAGGTGTTTATTTCTTTGAATATTGTCTTGTCCGGCTTAAACGTTACCTTCGTCCCTGTGGCCTTAGCTTTGCCGATTTTCGTCAATTTGGAGACGGTGTTTCCTCGCTCAAAACGCATATGATAAATTTGTCCATCGCGCTTGACTTCGACTTCAAACCATTCGGAAAGGGCAACCACGCAGCTTATGCCGACCCCATGCAGACCGCCGGAAACCTTATAAGTGTCTTTATCAAATTTACCGCCGGCATGCAGCGTCGTCAACACCACCTCGACCGCGGGTTTCTTCTCAGTTTTGTGCATGTCCACCGGGATCCCCCGACCGTTATCTATGACGGAAATAGATTCATTCTGGTGGATGACCACTTCGATGTTGTCGCAAAAACCTGCCAAAGCCTCGTCGATAGAGTTGTCCACGGCTTCATAGACCAGATGGTGCAGCCCACGGCTAAAGGTATCGCCGATATACATGGCCGGGCGCATGCGTACGGCCTCCAACCCTTCTAAAACGGTAATATGACTGGCGTCATATTTATCGGATTTTTTTTCATTTTTTTCTTCTGTTTCTGCTTTCATACGCTCCCTACTTTAAAATATATGGTTTTAATCGTTGGTACTTTGTTCTGTAGTTCTTCCAGCAATTCCTGGCGCTTTCTAAAAAGAACCATTTTCCGCGCGGAGGAATCGACCAATACGGTCAGGGTGCCATTTTTCATTTCTGCGACACGGCTGCCCTTGACGCTCCCGGATATCCTTTGCCAAAGATAAGCAATGTCCATTTCCTGCGGCCTTTTTTTGGCCAGCTCTCCTATCACCGAAGGGATGACATCTTTGATGGTATTCATCTGTTTACAACCTCATCGGTAATGCTAAATAAAGATAATCTCTTAAACGTAGCACGCAGGGCTTATCCGGCCCTAAAAATTCCAGATCTATTTTTTCATCACTTAAATTTTTAAGGACATCGATAAAAAACTGCGGGTTAAAGCCAACCATTAGTTCCTGCTGGCCGTATTCAATGTCCACTTCTTCCCTGGATTCGCCCACATCAGGGGTAGATTTGGAAATGACCATTTTGTCTTTGAATAATTCAAATTTGATCGCCTGAAAATCCGGGGTGGATAAAAGATTCGCGCGACGGATCGCTGCCAAGAGATCTTGTGTTTTGACCTTGGCTTTGGTAAAAATCTCTTTAGGAATGACTTGTTTATAATTGGGAAATTCCCCTTCAATAATGCGAGTGGCAATTAAAACACCGTCGATGTTAAACAAGACCTGGTTTGTGCCGTAAATAATAGAACACTCCCCTGTGTCTTTAAGGTTACGGTTGATTTCACTAATGGCTTTAATAGGGATAATAATACTTAATTCTTTGTGGCTGGACTGAACAAGCTTTTTTTCCATTTTTGCCAAACGCCTGCCATCGGTGGCCACCATACGAACCATGTCTCCTGAAACTTCCAGTAAAATACCATTAAGAACATACCGCGACTCTTCGAAAGACACCGCAAAGTTTGTCAAACGAATCATTTCTTTTAAATTATTTTGTTTAATTAAAACTACATCTTTATCTTTAAATTCCGGAAACTTCGGAAATTCTTCTTTAGGAAGCCCGTTAAGTTTAAAACGGCAATTGGTCCCTTCAATCTCCACCTGATTATTTTTTCTTACATATAAAACAACTTCCCCTAAAGGGAGTTCACGGATAATGTCTGAAAATTTTTTAGCTGGGACCGTAATCGCTCCTTGTTCATATATATACACAGGCAATTCACAGGATATACCGATATCCAAATCCGTTGTGTTAAGCTTTAAAATATCATCTTTGGCCTCCAGCATCATATTGGATAATATAGGTAAGGTGGCCCGTGTAGAAACTATATTGCCCACAACACCTATAACTCTCAATAATTCCTCTTTATTCACTTTAATTTTCATAATCACACCCTTAGCTAATTTAACTAAATGGTTAACGTTTTACAATTAGTAGTAATATTAGTAAGCCCTGTGGATAAATTGAATAAGGCTCAAAACTTTATTTTTTTCAAGGCTTTACAATATTCACAGCTGTGGATAACTTGAGGGTAACTTCTAAAAGCTATTCACAGCTACACTAACAGACTATTTGTTAATGTATCTACTATTTTCCTTATTTGTTCGTCTTTTAAAAGAATTTCTTCAACTTTTTTTACTGCATGTAAAATTGTAGTATGGTCTTTACCTCCAAAAGCAGCCCCGATTTCCGGCAAAGAATGCGTTGTTAATTTACGCGATAAATACATAGCTACTTGTCTGGGCACCACCACATTTTTATGCCGAGATTTGTTTTTAAGGTCATTTAAGGAAATATTAAAAAATCCTGCCACCTCTTTTTGCACCATATCAACGCTGATTGTTTTGACCGTTTCCTTGACCATATCTTTAAGAACGGACTTGGCAATGGAAAGGTTGACGGGTTTTTCTTCCAGCATTGAATAGGCCACCACGCGGAGCAGCGCTCCTTCCAGTTCCCGGATATTGGTTTTTATTTCACTGGCAATAAAAATTAATACATCATCGGGCACTTTTACGGATTCCAGCTCAAGCTTTTTACGCAAAATGGCCACGCGGGTTTCATAGTCCGGCGGTTGAACATCGGCGATCAACCCCCAATTAAAACGCGAGACCAGGCGTTCTTCCAAATGAGCGATTTCCTTGGGCGGCCTGTCGGAACAGATGATAATTTGTTTGCGGTTGTCGTGCAGCACGTTAAAGGTATGGAAAAACTCTTCCTGGGTGCTTTCTTTCCCGGCGATGAAATGAATGTCATCGATGAGAAGCACATCAATGGTGCGGTACTTTTGACGAAAACTGTCTGCCGAACGGTGGCGGATAGCGTTAATCAGTTCATTGGTAAATTGTTCCGAAGAAAGATAGCAAACTTTAAGTGCTGGATGTTTACGGGCAACTTCATGGGTGATGGACTGCATCAAATGTGTTTTTCCAAGACCGACTGGGCCATAGATAAAAAAAGGATTATACATTTTGGCCGGCGCCTCGGCAACGGCCTGGGCCGCGGCGAAAGCAAAGCGGTTCGAAGGCCCAACGACAAAATTTTCAAAAAGGAAACGCGGATTCAAATGGACGGTGGTTTTAGGGGTGGTTTGGTCAAATTGTTTTTCAAAAGACTGCAGCAGTTTTTGTGGAGGGACGGCCATGAGTTGGCCGTTGACCTCGAATTCCAGATCCACTTCCCTACCCGCCTCGGCGTTAAGACAGCGTTCAATGGCAGGGGCATAATGCTCGATGATCCAGTTCTTAAAGAACTCATCAGGCGCCTGAAGAACCAGGGTACCGGTGTCTTTGTCGATGGCCCTGAGACTGGAAAGCCAGGTGTCATAGCTGGTGGATCCTATTTGTTCTTTGAGGGTACTTTGGGTTTTTTGCCAGAGGTCGGTCAGTGTCATTTTCGACGAGATTCGTACACAAGTTATTCACAGCTGTGGATAAAACCAGCTTGCCTGCCGTCAGGCAGGCTTTAGTAGCTGGTCATTATAACAAAGCGTTCTTCCATTGCAACGGTTTTTTTCACGACGGAATTTGAGTAAAAACTTAACCCCTCTTCGTCTAAGGGGTTTTGTCTTTATTGTAAAAAGCTTGACGCGACAATTGCCTGTGTTATAATTTGCCCCATTATGAAAAAGCATTTGAAAACACCAACGAACATTGTCGGGGTCAGGAAGCACGGATTTAGAAAGCGCATGGCCACCAAAGACGGACGCAAGGTCTTAGCCCGCCGTCGAGCCAAAGGCCGTCACCAGCTAATTCCATAAATAAGGTCAAGGACGAGGCTCTCGTCTAAGGTTGCTTTCCCATGGACAGACTGTTATTGTTTGCCGTAAAAGCTTATCAAAGGTTAAGTCGGCCTTTTGGCATTAATGCTTGTCGGTTTTATCCGACGTGCTCGCAGTACACAGTCGAGGCCATACGCAGACATGGGGCTTTTAAAGGCCTGTTTATGGGCGCCTGGCGCATCTTACGCTGCTCTCCCCTATCTAAAGGCGGATACGATCCGGTAAAATAATTATGGATAGAAATCTTATTTTAGCTCTTGCGGTATCAATGCTAGTTTTATCTCTTTATCAGAGTATTTTTGTGCTTCCTAAGAGAGCACAAATGATAAAACAAGCGCAACTCATTCAAAAAAATGAAGATATAGAAAAATCAACAAATCCGACCACAGTCACACCTATTGAGCAAACAAAAACCACAAATCAAAGTTTTAAAGAAAAAGAAATAAAATTACAAACCACTAATATGGATATAGAATTATCAAATGTGGGTGGATCTCTCCACAAATTAGACATATCGGGTTCAGAGGAACCGCTTCCTATAGAAAACATGTTTCTAATTAAAGGATTTGAGAAAGTGCCCTTCGTTTTAGTTGATCAAAATAAAGATAGTGCAACCTACGTTTATACAACAAAAGAATGGGAAATAACAAAATATTTTAAAATTAAAGACAAAAACACCCTAAATGTTGATGTTAATATTAAAAATTTAAGCAAAACTTCCAGACTGGAAAATATATATATTAGAGGTTTAAGTATAAACGGAAGTACTGTTGATACTAAAAATACTAGAAATGCAATGTTGTATGAACTTTCCATTCTGGAAAAAAATCATGTGTTTCGTAAAGGTGGAGCTTATAAATTTAATTCTAAAGATAATAAAATAAATAATGCTCCTAATAATAGTGAATTTGATTGGATAGGTTTTCGAGATCATTATCATGCTGTCATTATAAAGCCTAAATTTGAAACAAAAGGCTATGAAAATGATGTGGTTAGTAATAGTCAACTGAATGTTAATGTTCAACCAAAAACGCAAACCATTGAACCTGGGCAAACAGTTAATTACAATTTTACCGTAGTAGCTGGAGATCAAAATATAATCTGGCTTAAAACCTATAAAGAAGGATTTGAAAAAATCGTAGCTTTTAGCGGCTGGTGGATTATTGATATCTTTGCCAAAGCCGTTTATTATACCATACCAGCCATACATAGTATTTGCCGTAACTGGGGGCTTTCTATAATATTAGTAAGCCTTTTAATTTATGGTATTACATATCCTCTCACTGTTAAGAGCATGGGATCGATGAAAAAAATGCAATCTGTACAACCTAAAGTGGCAGCGTTGCAACAGAAATATAAAGATAATCCACAAAAACTTAATGCTGAAATGGTTGAATTATACAAAAGGGAGGGAGTTAATCCTTTAGGGGGATGCTTACCTTTTCTATTGCAAATGCCAATTTTTATGGCTCTTTACCAGATTCTTTGGCGTGCCTATTATTTTCAAGGCAAAGGATTCCTATGGATTAAAGATTTGACCCAACCAGACAGATTAATTCTTTTGCCTAAATACTTGCCTTTTATAGGGAATGAGATTAATATATTACCTATAGCTATGGGGGCCGTAATGTTTTTACAGCAAAAAATTTCAGCTAAAAACATGGTTGTTACCGATGAGTCTCAAGCTATGCAGCAGAAGATGATGAGATATTTTTTCCCGTTTTTCATCGGATTTATCTTTTATCATTTTGCAAGTGGACAATCTCTTTATTTTACAGTTTTTTATGCTTTATCTACTTGGACCCAGTGGAAAATGGCTAAAAGTCGATAGGTGTTTCACGTGAAACAGGCGGTGGATTTATGTATTTTAATAATGATAATGGCAATATAGAATCTGAATTTGAAGCAGATACTACAGAAGAAGCTATAAAAAAAGCTGAAAAAACGCTTGGAATAGATAGAGAACAGATGGATATTAAGATTGTTTGTGAAGAGAAGAAGGGGCTTTTTGGAATGAAGGGAGCCAAACAAGCAAAGATTAAGGTTATCAAAAAATAGACCATAGTCATGTTTCACGTGAAACACCGGAGAAGATCATGCCTAAAACTATTGCTATCTGTAATCAAAAAGGTGGTACAGGAAAAACTACTACAGCAGTTAATCTTTCAGCAGTCTTAGCCGATTCAGGTAAAAAAATTTTATTGGTGGACATGGATCCACAAGGCAATGCTACAAGCGGGGTAGGGGTCAATAAGAACGAAATAAAAGCTTCTGTTTACGATGTCCTAATCCATAAGTCCTGTATTACAGATGTTATCATCCCCACTGTTTATAAAAATCTAAATTTACTTCCTTGTAATATTAATCTCACCGGAGCAGAGATAGAGCTTGTTGGAGTGTTGTCCCGAGAAACAAGACTTAAAAAATCCATAGACAGTATTAAATCCAATTATGATTTTATATTTATTGATTCGCCGCCATCTTTAGGATTGTTAACTTTAAATATTTTGGTTGCGGCAGACTCTATTATTATTCCCATCCAATGCGAATTCTATGCCCTGGAAGGTGTGAGTGGCTTACTCAATACTATTAACCTTGTTAAGGATGGATTAAATCCAAACTTAGCTATTGAAGGGGTTCTTATGACAATGGCAGATTTTCGTACGAATTTGACTAATGAAGTCATAGGGGAAATAAAAAATTTTTTTAAAGATAAAGTTTATAATACGATCATTCCTCGTAATGTCAGGCTTAGCGAAGCTCCAAGTTTCGGTAAACCTATTCATGTTTATGACCAAGCTTCTATAGGGGCAGTTAAATATAAAGAGATGGGGCAAGAAATATTAAATGGCAAGTTAAATATTGTAAATAGTTGATAATAAATAAGTTATGTATTTATAAAAACTGAACCATAGGTCAGAAGAGAACCTTTAGAAGGAGGGGAAGGACATGGACAATAAAGCTTTAGGCAAAGGACTCTCAGCGCTTATTTCCTCGGCAACGGATAAGGCCAGGATGGAGACCGCCTTGGAACAGATGAGCCAATCGCGTCAGAAAGAGCAGGGAATGGATCCCCAAAATATATCTCAACAAGAAGTCGCTACGATAAGGACCGATTTGATTGACAATAACCCTTGTCAACCAAGGGTCAATTATGATCCGGCCGCCCTTGAAGAACTTAAAATTTCCATTAAAGACAAGGGAATTTTGCAGCCTATTCTTGTGCGTCAAAAGGAAGGTCGGTTCCAGGTGGTTGCCGGCCAGCGTCGCCTTAGCGCCGCTCGCGCCTTGGGACTTGAGAGCGTTCCTGCTGTGATCAAGAATGTCTCTGATGCCGATTGTTTGCTGTTGGCCTTGGTGGAAAATATCCAGCGCCAGGATCTTAACCCCATTGAGGAGGCCAGCGCGTTTGATACCTTGATACAGGGTTTTAAGCTGACCCAGGATCAGGTGGCCCAGGCCGTGGGCAAAGACCGTTCGACGATCTCTAATATGTTGCGTTTGTTGACTCTGCCGTCGGACATACAGGATTATCTTATCGATGGAAGGCTCACGATGGGGCATGCGCGTGCGCTATTGGCCGTTAGTGATGTGGATCAAAAACGCAAGATGGTGCAAGACATCATCAATCAAAATTTGTCCGTGCGTTCCGTCGAAGGGTTGACCAAACAGACTTCAGGCAAAAAGCCCAAGAAGACCAAGGCACAAAGGGCCAAGGACCCTGATATTGCCAATCTTGAGGATGAACTGCGGAAAATCCTTGGGACCAAGGTCACCGTCGAGGACAAAAAAGGCAAGGGCAAGCTCATTGTGGAATATTACTCGTTGGATGACTTAGACAGGGTACTAGCAGTCATTCGCAAAGACAATTCGTCGGGCCGGTAGCGGAGGACATTAAAATAATTTATGGAACAAGCATTGGTATTGATCAAGCCTGAGGGCCTGCATAAAGCAATCGTTGGGGATGTGTTAAGGCCGTTTATCAACAGCGATTTGAAATTAGCGGGTCTTAAGTTAGTCAAACCGACGAAATCCTTGGCCAGGAAACATTACATTCAGTTAAAAGATAAATCTTTTTATAACCAGATTGTTGATTATTTAACAGGAAAATTCCATGAAGGCTCGCCAGTCGTGGCCATGGTTTTCCAAGGGCCATCGGCTGTCAAGAAATGCCGTGACATTGCCGGCGCCACCAACCCCGAAGAGGCCTCCCCCAAAAGCGTACGAGGTAAATTCGGACGCATCACCACCCAAGGCCTGTTTGAAAACATCGTGCATGTTTCAAGCGATGGCCCGCAGGCCAGCCGGGAAGTGTCCTTATGGTTTAAAAAAAGAGAATTATTAAAATAAGGAAAAACATATGATCAGCGGAATGACAGGATTTGGCAGTTGCGACATCTCTTTGGGCAAGGTCAAAGGCAATGTTGAAATCAAGAGTGTCAACCATCGTTTCCTGGATTTGGCATTTTATCTGCCGTCGGGATTTTCTTCTTACGAAGACAAAATACAGAAACTGATAGGCCGTACCATTAAACGCGGAAGAGTGACCGTTGCCGTGCGCATCACCGAGAAGCACCAGATGACGGTCCAGCTTAACAAAGAGGCGGTCGATCGTTACGTGGAGATCGCAAGGTCTTTGAGCAAAGAATTGAACTTGAAAAATGATTTGTCTACGGCAGATTTGATGAAAATGCCGGGGGTCGTTGAGGCCAAAGAAACCTTTGTGCAAGCCGCGGACATTTGGCCGATTGTGGAAAAAAGCCTTGAGAGGGCCGTTGTTTCGGTGGTGGCCATGCGTAAACGGGAGGGACGATCACTGTCGGTGAACATTAATGAGCAGCTCAAGCGTATGTCAGAGCGCATTGTTCAAATCAAGTCCCGCGTTAAGGCCCTGTTAAAAGAAAAAAAGACGGGGCTGAACAACGATGAATTTTTAAGTTATCAAAAAAGCAACGATATCAATGAAGAAATTTCGCGCCTTTTGCACCATATCGACGAGGCCAAGGCATTGCTTAAAACGTTTGACGGGGCGGGCAAGAAGCTTGATTTTATCGCCCAGGAGATGCAAAGAGAGACAAATACGATCGGTTCAAAGGTTCAAGACAAAGAGATTTCTGTAGCCGTGATTTCTATAAAATCCAAGGTGGAAAAAATCCGTGAACAGGCCAACAATGTCGAGTAAAAAAAAGCACAAGCAAGGGAAGGTCCTTATCCTTTCCGGCCCTTCGGGAAGCGGCAAGACCACCTTGCACAAAGCCTTGCTGGGGTCTCCCAAACTTAAAGGAAAAATTGTCAAATCCATTTCCGCGACGACGAGGGCCAAACGCCAGGGGGAACGCGAGAACAAAGATTACCTTTTTTTGACGGAAACGGTTTTTGCCAAACGTATCCTGAGGGGATATTTCCTGGAATGGGAAAAAGTCTTCGACAATTATTACGGCACTCCTAAAAGGCAGGTTTTAAATCTTTTGAAAAAAGGCAAGCACGTGCTGATGTGTATTGATGTCAAGGGGGCGGACCACATCAACCGGCAATTCCCCCAGGCCGTAAAAATTTTTATCAAGCCTCCGTCAATACAGGCGTTGCATCAACGTCTGCGCAAGCGTGCCTCAGAGACCCCCAAGAGTCTGCAAAGAAGGATTAAGGTCGCCCAGCAAGAGCTTAAAAGGGCCAAGGACTACGATTACGTCATTATTAACGGTTCTTTAGAGAGGGCCAAGGCCGATTTAGAAAAACTCGTCGCCAAGGCTCTTGGTATTCGTTGACAATACACTTGGGCTATGTTATAAATAACGTTTCTTTAAGCATCCTTTCCCCGTTACTTCTGCCATGTCGGGAGGGTGGGGAACCTATTCAGGAGGAACAATGACGTATCAACCATTAGAAGAATTGCTGCCCAGAGCCAATTACAGCGTTTATCGTCTGGTTCGTTTGGCCTCTAAGCGTGCCTTAGAAATCTCCGAAACAGGGGCCAAATTAATCACTGTTCCATCGGAAGAAAAGTTGACGACAACGGCCTTTGAAGAAATCAGGCAAGGGTTGGTTGTTGATAAGCTTGTCGTCGATCTCGAGGCTGAAAAGGCCAAAAAGGGCAAATAATGTCCAGGAAAATCAATAAAATTGTTTTAGGCGTCACCGGCAGTATTGCCGCCTATAAGGCCGCTGATATTGTCCGCCGTTTTCAAGAAAACGGCTGTGACGTGACGGTTGTGATGACCAAAGGAGCCGCGGAGTTTATTACGCCTTTGACGCTGGCGACCCTTTCCGGCAAAAATGTTTATAGCGACATGTTTGCAAGAGGTACAGACGGCCAAGCTTGGGAAATGGGGCACATTGAACTGTCCAAAGCGGATGCGATTGTCGTTGCTCCGGCAACGGCAAACATCATAGGGAAGATGGCCAATGGGTTGGCCGATGATTTTTTAACGACCCTTTTTATCGCGTCCCGGGCGCCCATTTTTGTGGCCCCTTCCATGAATGAGAACATGTATAAGAATGCGTTTGTCCAGGCTAACTGCCAGATATTAAAAAAGCACGGAGTCAAATTTATCGAACCTGTTAAAGGCAAATTGGCCTGTGGCATCGTCGGTGTCGGTCATTTGGCGGACGCAGATGACATTGTTAGAGCTGTTTTGAAGGATTGACGGCGACGTAGCCAAGTGGTAAGGCAGAAGTCTGCAAAACTTCTATACATCGGTTCGATTCCGATCGTCGCCTCCAAAGATCTTTTGAAAGACCACCGGACCCGTAGCTCAGTTTGGTTAGAGCGTTTCCTTGACATGGAAAAGGTCACAAGTTCGAGTCTTGTCGGGTCCACCATATTTTTATGTTGGGGGGCGGGTGGTGGAATCGGTATACACGCAGGACTTAAAATCCTGTGGCCGTAAGGCTGTGAGGGTTCAAGTCCCTCCCCGCCCACCAGACTTCAAACAAGAAGTTCAACGCCTATGAGTCAAACGGGTAAAAAATTGCTGGCCGTGGGACTGGTTGTTCTATTGTCAATTTATTTAGGCATGGCGATAAAAACACAGAGACTGATGCAAGCCAGGCTAGAGGTAGAAGTTAAAAAGAAAGAATTAAAGGCCCCGGAATTTGACCAGAAACTTCAACAAATTTTTTTGTTTAATATATTGTTAAACCCTTCCTTGGTTTTTACCCGGACGGATTAACGCCATGGATTATTCCAGAGATATTGATAAACTTCGTCATACCTGTGCGCATGTGATGGCCCAGGCGGTCCAGGAACTTTGGCCGCAAGCCAAAGTCACCATTGGCCCCGCCATCGACAACGGGTTCTATTATGATTTTGATAAGAAAGAGCCTTTTTCCGACAATGATTTAAGGACAATCGAAAAACAGATGCATAAAATCATCAATAAAAAGCCCGTCCTTGCCAAGGAAGTCTGGACACGCGCTCAGGCCATCGAGTATTTCCGTTCTAAAGGGGAGACCTATAAAGTCGAGCTTATAGAAAACCTGCCTGAGAACGAGGAGATTTCCATTTATAAGACAGGCAATGAATGGATTGATCTGTGCAAAGGTCCGCATGTTGATAATGCGGGGGAAATCAGAGGGTTTAAATTGCTTTCCGTCGCCGGCGCTTACTGGCGGGGGGATGAAAAAAATCAGATGCTCCAGCGTATTTACGGCACCGCTTTTTTTACCCAGAAAGAACTCGAAGACTATTTGAATCTGCTCGAAGAAGCGGCCAAGCGCGACCACCGAAAAATTGCCACCCAACTGGACTTGTTCCACATTTATCATGACACCGCAGGTGCCGGACTGGTGTTTTACCATCCTAACGGTGCGATGCTGCGCAAGACCATTGAAGATTATCTGCGGGCGCAGCATCTAAAGCATGACTACAAAATGGTCATGACCCCTAATATTTTAAAGGGCAAGCTGTGGGACATTTCCGGCCACTCCGGCCATTATAAAGAAAACATGTATTATTTTAAGGTTGATGACGAGGATTATGCGGTCAAGCCTATGAATTGCCCCGGACATATTTTGATTTATCAGTCACAAATACGTTCTTACCGTGACTTGCCTATCCGTTATTTCGAACTGGGTACCGTATACCGCCAGGAAAAGGTCGGGGTGTTGCACGGACTTTTACGCGTGCGCGGGTTTACTCAAGATGATGCCCATATTTTTTGCAGGGCGGACCAGATCAAAGAGGAGGTCGTCCGCGTCATTGATTTTGTTTTTGAAGTCATGAATGATTTCGGTTTCCACGATTTACATATCGAGCTTTCCACCCAGCCCAAAGATTTTATGGGGGCCCAAGAGAATTGGGACAAGGCCACCGAGGCCCTTAAGGGCGCTTTAAAGGCCAAGGGAATTTCTTACAGAGTAGATGAAGGAGGGGGAGCCTTCTACGGCCCCAAGATAGATTTTAAACTTAAAGACGCCATCGGCCGCCTTTGGCAATGCGGGACCATCCAGTGCGATTTTAATTTGCCTGAGAGGTTTGATATCCATTATATTGACGATAAAGGGGCACAGGTCAGGCCTATTATGTTGCACCGCGCGATTTTGGGGAGCCTGGAACGTTTTATTGGCACGCTGATTGAACACTATGCGGGACATTTTCCACTATGGCTGGCCCCTAATCAGGTAGTCATTCTTCCCATTAAGCCGGAACATAACGAATATGCCCAGACTATAAAAAAGACATTCTCCGATGAAGGACTTCGAGTGGCCGTGGATGACCGCAATGAATCTTTATCTAAGCGTATCCGTGAGTCCTCGATGAAGAAGGTTCCTTATCAAATTATCATAGGAGACAAAGAATTCTCTTCTCAAACGCTGAGCGTGCGTTCGCATGGGGCCGGAGACCTGGGTCCAATGGGCCCGCAGGCCCTGTTAGAGAGGCTTCAGCAACAGATCAGTGACCGTTTGTAGCGCCCAGAAACTGGAGTATATTTAGAAAAACATTCTAGATAACCCTGCGTAAATCGGGTATAAAAAATTTCATTTCCATGATCTGCGGCATGCCTTCGCTTCACATTCGGGTATGTCAGGACATGATTTCTGCATCATAACATCTTTTCAATCAGCCGTTTACGTGCCGGATTCAAAATTTTATTTAACCTTCATATTAAATTAATATGGATAGATTATAAATGGATCATGCGAAAAAATGTCTTTCGTTTGATCTTTATCGTTGTTTTTGGCGTTCACATTATAGGGACGGACGCTGCCAGAGCCTTTTCCGCACAGCCCAATGATATCATGCTACCGGCAGGCACGTTGATGACCCCCTCACGGGCTTTTTCTCTGCCTACGTTCAAAGCCATCGCCATCGACCCTAAGGATCCCTTTAAGATCAATTTTGTGGTTGATGTCCCGGGCCGAAATCAAACCGAGAAACTCGATCAAGAACAAGTCAACCTTCTTATTAAATATTTTTTGGGTTTTTTGACCCTTCCGGAAGAAGACCTGTGGGTGAATCTCTCACCTTATGAAAAGGGACATATCATCCCTTCCGATTTTGAAGGCACCAATGCCGGTCGTGACATGCTGGTTCAGGATTATATTCTTAAACAGCTGGCATCTTCCCTCACCTATCCCAACCATGAATTAGGCAGAATTTTTTGGAAAAGGATTTTTGACAGAGCCCGAGCTGAATACGGCAGTACCAAGGTACCGATCAAGAGTTTCAATAAAGTCTGGGTGGTGCCTGATAAGGCCGTGGTGTATGAGGGCAACGGCTCAGCTTTTATAGCTGAAAGCCGGTTGAAAGTGATGGTTGAAGAGGATTATTTGAGCATGCAGAAAAACAGCAGCAGGTTCAAGAAACTGTCAGAAAAAAACTCGCAGGTTGATTATTTGTCCACTCAATTAATGCGTGAGCTTATCATTCCCGAATTGGAACGAGAGGTCAATAAAGGAAAATATTTTGCTTCCCTGCGTCAGATGTTTAATTCACTTGTCCTTGCGATTTGGTTTAAGAAAAGATTAAAAGAAGATTTGATCAAGGATGTGTATGCGGACAAGAAAAAGACTTCCGGAATTTTGTTGCATGAAAAGTTGATAAAAGAAAAAATATACGCCCAATATCTCCGGGCCCTCAAAAAAGGGGCGTACAATTTTATCCGCGAGGATTATGATGAAAATTTGCACCAAGTGGTTCCCCGTAAATATTTTTCAGGCGGATTTTCTTTTACTCATGCGTCCGAGCATGTCACATTCAGGCCTGCCGCCCTGATAGGTGAATTGCCTGAGGCCCAGCGGATGTTCGGGAAAGATTATGCTCAAATCACTGTGCTGTTAAACCCCATCGGCGTATCGAGAAAGACGTTGATGTCTTTGTGGGCCGGAATGCTTCTGGCAGGAGGAGTGCGTCTGGCCAATGCCGATACCATACCGTCTCATGTCTTTCACGCCCAAGAACACCATTCCTCTGTGGAACAAGTCGAAAAAGACATTACCGGCCTCAAAGAAGATATGGCCTATAAAAGGCAGTTAGTGCGGGATCCCTGGATGAAGGGTGGTCAACGCCTGATGATAATGGGGTCTTTGGGATTTGAAGAAAAGAGATTAGGGCAGTTAGAACAAGAATGGCAAGGCTTTGTTCCGGCTACGCCGGTAGCTCAGGTAACGCCACCAGTTGTTCAACCAGCAGCGCCGGTGGCTCAGGCAACGCCACCAGTTGTTCAATCAGCAGCACCGGTGGTTCAGGTAACGCCACCAGTTGTTCAACCAGCAGCGCCGGTGGCTCAGGCAACGCCACCAGTTGTTCAACCAGCAGCACCGGGGGTTCAGGTAACGCCACCAGTTGTTCAACCAGCAGCGCCGGTGGCTCAGCCAGCAACCACTTTTACAGCGGTCGCTACATCACCGAGCACCTTTGGTAAGTTTACTCCTGTTGTCAGACCGCCTTTACCTGCGTTTGCTGTTGTTGCAACCTCTCATCCTGTTGCATTTGCAAGGTCATCGTCGCAGGCCGATGTCGGCGGATTCCATTTTTTACGAAAGGTATCGGTGACGGCTTTAGAAGATAATATTCTGGCAGGAAGCGATGGGGTCATCACAGGCCTGAATCCTGATAAAAAGCATTATTTGGCCGGGGAAGAAATATGTTCTATCATGAATTTAGAACTGGAAAAGCGTATTGAAAAATTGACCTCCCAAAAAGAAATCATCACGAAAAGACTGACAGAACTGAAAGGATTGTATGCACAACAGGCGGCGACCCTTCAAGAACTCGTCAAGGTCCAACAAGAAAAAGAGGAGATCAACCAGCAATTAGACAAGGCCAGCCAGGAAAAGGAGGCAGCTGTTGTCATTGCGGCTGATGATATGACGGTTGATGGTGACTGGCTGGTGGCCCTTGGCCAACAAGTAGCGAAGAACGATCGGCTAGCAAGGTATTATGACAATCAACGGCTGCAAGTCAGCTTCAAACTGCCACTTGACGTAAATTATTTTAACAGGATCAAAAATTTTAAGATTAATGGGGTGCCGGCCAAGAGTATTATGAATATTGATTGGTCCCTGGACCCACTGCAACAAAAGGCCCAATTAAAATTTGTCGGGGTTTTCCCATCGGCACCTACCGCTGACGCGCAAGGGGCCTTTAGCTTGGATGCTGATTTTCTTTTTCCCCAAACGCAGGGTCAAACCCTTGTCCCTATTACGGGAAAAATTTCGACGATCGCCCAGGTCAGGCAAGTTGAGGAGTATGTGGTCAGGGCCCCTATGCAAGGACAGGTACGGTTTTTAGTCTATGAAGGAGAGAATGTCAGGGAAGGGCAGATAGTGGCTGTTGTTGACCATAAGCATTTAGATGATGAATATCAAAGCATCTCCTTGGCCTTGGCCGCCAAGAACATGGAGATAGGGACGGCAGAAGCCTCGCGTATGATACCTCGCGCTGAATTGGACAATTTGAAAACGCAAAAGGCCGAGCTTCTGGCTCGGGGTAAACTTCTTTATGAACAAATTGAACGCATGAACATCCGCGCTCCACATAGTGGCTTTGTCCATGGATTGACCTATGGTTCAAAAGTATTTCAAGCAGAAGACAGGCTTTTGACCATAGGCACAGGCAAGGTTCTGATAGGAGGTATCAATGATGTCAAAGGTCCTGTTTTATTTCCCCAAGGCATGCCATTCCATGATGGAGATCCTATAGCCATTGAAACAGTACAAGGGATATTCTTGCCCGGAAGGGTGGTTGCCGTCAATCAAACCCCCTTTGCCTCTTCTATAGACTTGAGTAAATACCAGTCCCTTGAGGTCATGGCGGTGGACCAACAAAACATCCTTTATCCTGATTTACCGGTCAAGGTCATTGTGCCGATGGAGAATGAAAAAAAAAGCATTCTGGACGCTTTCGGCGCTTTTACCGCCAGCAGCATGACACCGATGCCTGCAGGGGTTGGCGGAAACCAGCCTCCTCCTTTTGAGCAGCAAGACCTGTTTTCTTTAATTTCACCCTATGCATTTACAGGGACTGCACGGTCAAATACGTCGCTAACTATGCCCGGGGCCCCATCTTTTGCTGTGAATTTATCAGGCGTGCGGCAGGCCGTTGCCTCCAATGAATTGGCGATTGGCCCTCAAAACATTGAAATTATCCAGAAAAAATTGGCTGAGGCCTTGCCTAAAGCCACTCGGTTTAGTTTAAACGGGGGTGTTTATTTTAAGGATGGGAAATTAACTTTTGATGGAGGGGCCCGAGGGATGTTTAATAATATGATAGGAGGAGGACTTCAATCGGGCAACGCCCTTGGAGCTTCCTCACCGATTGTCTCCCAGATTTTGGGCAACATCACGGACCTTTTGACTGGTAAAGTTGCCAAAGAAACAAGGATGGCCCAAAAAGCGACTGACCTGGCTGTCCATCATATGCAGACAGTGGTCTTTCAGCAGGTCAAGGAGGCCCAGGATCTGTTGATCGACATCGGCAGCGCTGAACAAAAAATCGAACAATTGAAAGCGTTGGAATCTGAATCGCAAAAGGCCAAGGAAGCGATGCTCAAACGCCAGGCAGGGGTCTTCAGTCTGCCTGTGGAAAACAGCGAATATGATCTTGCGATCCAAAATATTCATGCCCAGCGCTTGGCTCTCGAGGATGATCTTCAGAATTGGACGGTGGCCTTAAATAGTTTTATGGGTCCGGACGCAAACGGCCATATTAATTTTGACAGGCCTATAGCTGCTTCTCTGCCCTGGGGAAAAGAATTTTCTTCCATTGATGTGGCCGCTCAAAACCTGATGGAGAAGGAGTTGACCGGCAAGGACAGTCCCAATCCAAGGATGCAGGAGGCGCTGATCACGGGCCAGTCAACGGATTTGGCAGCGCAATTGCAGGGACTGGAAAAACTGCCCACTCTTTACGCGCAGGACATTGAAATCAACGGGGGTTCCGCTACCAGCGCGATCCATAATATTTCCGACAATGAATATCTCCAACGGACTTCCGAAGTAACTCGCAACAATAATTTAGGCGCGCAGTTCAATATTCCTATATTTAATTCCAGACTTAAAGCAGAAACAAAGATCATGGCCTTGGAAAAGAAAAGAATTGATTTAAATATAAAGGCAACCAAAGTAAGGCTGTCTGAAGAACTCAAAGAGGCGGTGAATAACATTAATTTTTTAAGCCGGCAGATCAAGGAATCTGAAAAGGCTTATCAAGATGCTTTTTCTGTCTGGAAAATGAAAGAGGAATCCGGTTTATATTTGCCTTATCAAATCAGCCAGGAACGTATTCAAATAAGCAAACAAGCCGCACTCCTCATTGATCTTAAAGCCCAATATCTGAAAGAGGAAGCGCGTTTAAGGGAAATGCGCGTATTAGGAGAGGACAATTCCACTGATCTGGATAATCGTTTTGCCTTGGCCGTGTCCTCAGCGATCGGAGGACATCTTTCAACTAATTGGTTTACGGCGTCACCGTTGCTGGCTTTGCCTGGGCCTCCGGAGGGTATTTCAATTAATGGCCCGAATCCACTGCAGGGCCAAGTTTTGGTTCCGGGATCTGTGAATTATCATGTATACAGCGATGTCCCCAGCACTTGGGCCTTGATGCACCCGCGCCCGCTGGCAGAGATGAAAAAAATTTTAATCAGTGAACCTAATATTTATATGCGCGCGGAGGACTTGGATCATTTTTTGACTGAATACCAGAGCAAGGGAGAATTCCTTCCGGCCTTAAAAGACGTTCTTAATCATTCGCCATATCCTGAGGTCATCTGGAAACTTTTAAAATACATGAGCGGACGCAGGGATCGGGATGTCGGGTTTTTTATGCAAACCATTGATGGAGCTGAGAAAAATAATAATCCTCTTCTTGCCGGCCTTGGGTTTCAAGCCCTGGACCACATGATCACCCTGCATCCGGAAGTTTTGACAAATTTAACACCTACGGCGTTATCCCCGCAAGTATCTCCTGAAATAGCCAACAAGGTTTTTTTGACCCTCCTGTCCCAGCAACCGAAATATTCGATTGCTACAGAAAATATTTTACAAAGCGATTTTTGGGACACTGATGATTTAGCCAAAATATACCATCAGATGGGGGCTTATATTGACAATCAGGAGACCCGACAGGATGTCAGCAGGGCCAAGAGATTGCGTGATTTGATCCATGATACAATTTTAAGGAAGGTGGCCTTGGCAGATATTGATGACGTTTATATCTTGGGAGGTTTTGATAATCTTGGAATCATCGACGCATTTTTTACAACAGATGTCATTACTAGTGTTCAAATCGCCGCTAATGAGCAAGATGCTGAAAATTATCTTAAAACTTCTCCTGATTGGCGAAACATACAAAATGTTCTTCCCATGCTGTACGACAGCTCTCTCCAGGAAACGCAAAAGACCCTCAATAATGCCTCAGGGATTGAAGGGGGAGATCCATTGTATGATCTTTCCGCTCCGAGGACATCTTACGAAGAAGATTATTTAAAGATTCTGGGATTAAATGGAAGGCCAGGGGAATCAGTGAGAGGGGATCAAGAAGCTTACATAAATAAAGCAGATATTTCAGAAGTGAACCAAATTTTTGAGCTTCCGACATCTTCAACTCCTCTGCGTAATGTTGCACTGGATCGTTTAATGGGCTCAGATCTAGGACGAGCGTTGGTTTTGCGGACATACTTGGAGAGCTCAGAGGCCAACCTCCTTGGTTTAATTGAACAGCGTCCATGGAAACAGATTGCGATGACAGACATGCCTAAGATGACAAATGCTGCTGTTAAAAGGATCTATAGGGATGCTTTAAATAAAATGGCCACCAGAACGGGGCAAGAGGAATATTCATTAGTGGGCCTACAAGCCTATTCCGCCGGAGAATTACATTTATTACCTGAGGGATCTATCAAAGAGGCGCGGATTAATGTGGTAGCGTTAAGCAGGGCATGGCTGGTTTATGATAAGAAGCAGAGTATTTGGACCCCGTGGTCAGGTTACCGCAAGATGGAGACCAGGGTCAAGGATGAGTGGGTGAAAATTGAGCATAGGATTACGCTGGAAACAGATCCCAGAAAGGTTGACGCATATTTTTTGGAGTGCTTAAATACCGCCAAAGACCCTCAGGTTAAATCTATGCTTGAGGATCTAAAGTCAATACGGGATGACATTGCCGGGAAGATAAGGACCAATGATCAACACATCCCCATGATATCCAAGAGCGAGTTAAGTGTTATATTTTTATGTGGAGCGGCCCTTACGGTCAGTTTTTTAAAAAGAATGTATGGAAGGATCTTCAGACATTTCGCGGGTTCCGCCAGCCTAAATCGAAGAATATATAGAAGATTTTATGGCCGCCCCCATACTAACGGTAGAAATCATGCGAGGGTCATTGAGAGCATGCTTGATGTCCCCCCACCTAAAAATGAGTATGAGTTTACCATGCCGGCTTTAAGAATTTGGTATGATTTAGTTGCTGATTGGGACAAAGAAAGCCAAGTAAAGGCGGAGGTCTTGATCCCTGAGTTCAATACAGTGCTTAACCGTTTTGAAGAAGCCCTGATGAAAATGCCCTATACACCTGAGTTGATGAACAGCAGGGAAGGGGCAGAAGGAGGCCAAGAGGCTTTAAAACAGGAGAATTATTCGAGGACATTTGACTATGTTTTAGTTCTGGCCCTTGATACGCGTGAAATCATCAAGGATCGTCTAAAGGGCCAGGATTTAGATGATACCCAACGGGAACAGTTACTGGCTCAGAATGAAATTTTTAAGAGGTATATCGACTACGTCGTCACTTACCGCAGTGTTTTGTCCCATCGCGGGAACATTGATGAGGTTATACGGTATAAATTTTCAAACAGGCATCCTACGGAATGGCCTTGGGCCAAAATTTCTCGATTTATTTTAGGTGAGACCAGGCTTTGGAATGTCTCAAGCAGAAAAATTATGAAAGACATTTCCTCAACATTAGACCAAGGCAATGAACTCATGGGATTATATCCGGATAAAGCCAGGATCCTGTTTAAAAGCAAAGAATTATTGGAGAGTGCCGGCAAAAGGGGAGGGAGTTTGACCAATCCTTTGACACAGGATGTGCGCCATCAATCGAGGCTGGGTACTTTCTTTGGAAAAATGAAATATGTGCTTGGAGCCGCCTGGCTGGCTGTCTCAATAGGGGCGATTATTTTAGGGTACAAATTCTTAGGGGCAAGATTTTCATTGGTTGGCACGGCGTTGTTTTTTACCATTACCTATTTTACATCTTGGGGACATGTCTTTACAAAATTAGAAATAGCTTGGAAAAAAGACACCGAGGCATCCCTCGGAAAACAAGATATTGAATTAGAAAAAACCCTTAACCCACCTGGGAAAAGAAAGATAACGGTAAGTGAGCAGGGGGAAAAAGATATTGTTGCGATGTCCAATCGTGAAGGCGACGAGCAAGCCAGGATTGAGTTGGCATCTGGCAAGCCCACCGTAGGCCTGATCGTCATAGTATCAGAAAATCCTGATGATTCTTCCAATCTTGATGAGTATGAGAGCAGCAGGCGGGGGACTTTAATCAGAAACGACGTTCCTGTCATTTTCGTGCCGTCGGAGCACAAGGGGAGCGGCAATGCATATCTGTATGCGTTATTGAAAGCTAAAAAGAAATATGAAAAGATGCCGCATGCAAAATCCTGGGATGATTTAAACGTTATGTTTGTTTTTCATGGAAAATATGCTTCCAGTCAGAAGGGCCTGGAATATTTCTTGCTTGACCTAGCGATCAAGGATGGGTACCGGTTTGCAAGAAAAGACCCAACATCCAAGGCCCATCCAGTGGACGGGCATATCCTCGTCTATACACAGGATGCCTATTTTGGCCTGATGCCGTATTTTCCGGTCAAAGGCATTAGAATGGCCGGAGCAAAAGTTAATGGGGAGGATCTAAAAGAATTCAGCTTTGTTGATACCGCAGGAGAAATGGCCTCCTCAAAGACTTACTCGGAGGCCTACCACATTTATAGAAATCTGGACATTGCTGATCTGGAAAGAGACAAAAAATCGTATAAAAAAGGAGTATGGGCCATTTTAGTAGAAAGATTTCTGCCGAAAATCCGTACCTTTAAGCAGTATCCGGTTTTAAACGGAAGAATAGCCATTGCCAGGGACGCTGTGAAAGTGTTGACGGATATTGCCGAATATATGGACAAGAACGAATTATGGGAAACTTTACCTTTAAGTTTGGAATGGGATTTACTAAACCCGTTAATTATCCAGCATCAGATCACTGATCCAGTTGATTTTAAGGAAGAAATCAATGATTATTTGGATGAACGCACTGAATGGGGTAATTTAAGGAAAAGAGATGGCAGGCAGGTAGAAGAACAAAGTTTAAGGGCGTTGTATGAAGTCCTTCAGGCAGCTGATTCCGAAATTGATGGTTCTCCTAAGGTGGAGACGGATATTTTTGAACCGAATTCAAGGATGTCGCAATTAATGCGTATTGCCAACGGGGGCAGTTCGTCCAATGCGGTTGCTCGCATCAAAGAAGTGGTCAATGCGGCTCAAGTCTCCTCTTCATCTGCTCAAAGCGGAGGGATAGATCTTTCAACAATAAACGGCAGAGTTGTTTTTAAAGACAACAAGAATTCATTATTCAGCGCATCAAGTCTTTTAGCACCCAAGCCGGATTCTCTTTCTCTTCAGTCATTCCAAGGGTTTAATTTTCAAGTTGTCAAATTCCAGCCGATCCCAAATCCCTCGCGATTGTTTTTAGGTTCTTCCGGGCACAGCGGCGACTGGTTTTCCCCTTCGATCCTTCCAAATCTGTATCAGAAACAGAGGGATTGACAAGAAGTAAAAAGTAAGGATAATAAAGAGCCTTAAATAAGCCCGTTTTTTGTGTTTTATGAAAATGTGGCGATGAAAAATTTATTAACCTAAAGTCGGAGGAAAGACTATTTTAAAAAACATTCGCATAAACAACCAAATTCGTTCCAAAGAAATACGCGTGATTGGTCCCAATTCGGAACAATTGGGGGTGGTTTCCATACAAAGAGCTTTAGAATTGGCTAATGAATATGAATTGGACCTGGTGGAAGTGGCTCCGACGGCGACTCCTCCGGTTTGCCGTATTATAGATTTTAGCAAATATAAATACGACCAGGAAAAAAAAGAACGCAAGGTCAAGAAACACCAACATGTCACTCATTTGAAACAGATACGTATCAAGCCGCATATTGGCGATCACGATTTGGACATTAAGATGAAGCAGACGATTGTTTTTTTGAGCAAGAGAGACAAGGTAAAAATTAACATGGTGTTCCAAGGCCGCGAAATGTCTTTTAAGGATCAGTGGAAAGCGGTATTGGAAAAAATTATCACTAAGACGGCAGAACATGCGGTCATTGAAAAAGAACCCTTGGCCGAAGGCCGCATTGTTTCGCTGGTTTTAGCACCTAAAGCAGACAAATGATGCTCCAGCGTCATTGGACAAAAGGACGGAATGAATATGGCAATAGGTAAAAAAGGAAAATTAAAGACCAATAAAAGCGCGGCGAAACGTTTGCGTATGACCAAGTCAGGTCTTTTGAAAAAACGCAACGCAGGTCGTCAGCACATTTTGGGAAAGAAGACCCGTAAACATAAACGTCAGTTGCGCAAGGACGGTTACCTTTCAGCAACCGATGCTAAGCGTATTAGGAGGTTGTTGCCGTATGGTACGAATTAAAACAAATGTGTATTCACATAAAAGGAAAAAGCGCATATTAAAAGAAGCCAAAGGCCAATGGGGCGATCGCAGCAAGCGTTATAAGGAAGCCATCAAGTCTTTGATGGGATCCCGTCAATACTCTTATTATGATAGAAAAAAGAAAAAGGGCGACTTCCGTTCTTTGTGGATTGTCCGGTTAAATGCGGCTTGCCGTGAAGAGGGGATCTCGTATAGCCGTTTTATTAACGGATTAAAGAACGCTAATATCGGCTTGGACCGTAAGATTTTGTCGGATTTAGCGATCACTTCGCCTGATGTTTTCGGCCAAATCGTTCAGACGGCTAAGAACGCCCCTGCGGTTAAAACGCAGAAGGTCGAGAAAGAAGGGAAGCCGGTTGTTGCAAAAACAGCACCGACTAAAAGCGAAAAAAAAGCGACCGCTGCCAAAGCCAAAGAAGATAAACAGTCATCAGTATCCAAAAGAACTGCTGCCAAGGCGTAAGTTAATAAAAATTAAAAATAAATCAAAGCCCCGCCTTGGCGCGGGGCTTTGATTTTGTCAGGGTTTTCTTAAAGTCATGGATTTTTCCCAACTTCAACAGCAAGCTAAACAAGAAGCTCAAGATATCACCGATACCAAATCAAGGGAAGAGTATCGGCTGAAGTATTTGGGGAAGAAGGGAATAGTTGCTGAAATTTTTGCCTCTTTGTCAAGCGCGGCGCTTCATGAAAAAGCCGCTATAGGGAAAGCCGCCAATGATCTGAGGACACTAGTTAACCACCTGATTGAAGAAAAATCCAAGAAAACGGCGAGCACGTCCATAAAACCAGAACAAGTGGACATTTCCCTGCCGGGGACCTCCTCTGTTTTAGGCCATCAGCATATCTTGACCCAAACCATCGATGAAATAGTCTCTGTTTTTGAGAAATTGGGATTTGTGACCGTTGAGACGCCGGAAATTGAAACCGAGTTCCATAATTTTACAGGGTTAAACATTCCCTTAGACCATCCGTCCCGCGACTCATTTGATACTTTTTATTTAGACCAGCAAGACAGAAGCGCCCAGGGTCGAAGGCTTTTGCTTAGGAGCCATACGTCGCCGGGCCAAGTGAGAATCATGAAAGAACACAAACCCCCTTTAGCGGTCATTGTCCCGGGACGGGTTTACCGGCCTGACGCCGTGGACGCCAGCCATTCATTCATGTTCCATCAGCTTGAGGGTTTTCTGGTCGATGAAAAGGTGAAGTTTTCGGACCTTAAGGGACTTTTGACCGAATTTTGCCGGAGATTTTTTGGTAAAGACGTGAAAATGCGTTTTCGTCCGCATTTTTTCCCCTTTACCGAACCGTCAGCAGAGGTGGACATTTCCGCCGGAACTTTGGGGTTGGCCAGGAAAAAATGGCTCGAGATTTTAGGGTGCGGCATGATCCATCCCAACGTCTTTAAGGCCGTTAGTTATCCGTCGGGAAAGTATACGGGGTTTGCCTTTGGGATGGGCATTGAGCGCATGGCCATGCTTAAGCACGGCATCAAGGACATCCGTTTGTTCTATGAAAATGACGTTCGTTTTTTGAAACAGTTTTGATTGGTAAAATAAAACATGAAGCTTCCCTTAAATTGGCTAAAAGATTATATTGACCCTAAGCTCAAGACCGAGGAGCTTGCCCACCGCCTGGTCATGGCCGGATGGGAAGTGGAAGCGGTTGAAACCGTCGGGGAAGAGGTAGTCTTGGAACTGGAGATCACACCCAACCGGTCGGATTGCTTAAATGTTTTAGGCCTGGCCCGTGAAATCTCAGCCATTACGGGCAAAAGAGTCCAATACCCTAAAGTCAAATCTTATAAGCCGACCGCCGATAAAATCTCCATATCTATTGAAGACAAGAAAGATTGCAGCCGATACATCGGTACTTTAATCAAAAACGTGACAGTGGCAGATTCACCCGGCAATCTTCAGGTGCGTGTCAATTCCTTGGGGTTGCGGCCCATCAGCAATGCGGTGGATGTCACTAATTTTGTTCTCATGGAAATAGGCCAGCCACTGCATGTCTTTGACTATGATAAACTCACCGGTGGGAAAATCATTGTACGCCGGGCCAAGCAGGGGGAGAAGATCATAACTATTGACGGCATTGAACGGGTATTAGACCCGACAGTTTTAGTCATTGCCGATGAGGTTAAACCCGTGGCCATTGCTGGTATTATGGGTGGGAAAGACACCGAAGTGACTCTTTCGACGAAGAATGTCTTACTAGAAAGCGCGCATTTTGACATGGCGCTCATCCGCCGCTCCAGCCGCAAGCTGGGGTTGCGCAGTGACTCTTCTTATCGTTTCGAACGCAACGTCGATTGGCAAGGAGTCCTTGCAGGGGCCGACCGTGCCACAGACCTGTTGTTAAATTTAACCGGAGGGCAATTGGCTGCCCGTACAGACGCAGCTTTTGTAACAAAAACACCCGTTAAACCAATACAAATTATTCCGGAGCAGATTGAAACCCTCTTGGGATTAAAAGTCTCTTTGGCACAGGTCAAACGTATTTTAACCAGCCTTGATTTTAAAGTTTCTGTCAAAGCAGACAAGCTAACGGTCAACCCACCGTCTTTTCGCTCAGACATCAAAGAAACTGTTGATTTGATTGAGGAAGTCGCTCGTACCATAGGGTTTGACCATCTGCCGACAAGCCTTCCTCAAATCAAAGCCAAGAATTTGACTGTTGATGACCATCCTAGACGGGTTAAAAAAACCTTAAGGCAGGCCTTGATGGCTTGCGGGGTGGATGAAGTTGTCACAGTGTCCATGACTAATGCCAAGGACTTAAATAAATGCCTTCAAAAAGATTTAAAACAAGTCAGAGTTCTTAATCCTTTGACTGTTGACCAGGAATTGATGCGACCGTCGCTGTTGTCTGTTTTTATGCCGGTGGTTATCGGAAATTTCAACCGGGGACAGAAAAACTTACGAGTGTTTGAAATTGCCAAGACATATTCACCCCAAGGGGAAAAGACAACGCTGGGGCTGCTTCTAACAGGTAGTCGTTATCAGGACTGGCGTCTCTCACGAAAAGAACAGATGGAATATTCTGACATTAAGGGGGTTTTAGAAAATTGTTTTTGTGCTTTAGGAGTGGATGTTTCTTTTGAAAAGCAAGGACAGATGTCTTTGGATGAATCTGACGGCAGCATCCTGACAGTCAAAGGAGAGGCAATCGGGTGCGCCGGAAAATTAAATAAAGCTATCCTTAGTAATTGGGACATAAAACATCAAGATGTTTATTTTGCGGAGATTGATTTGGAAAAAGTTTTCGCGTTACCCGCCAAGAGCGTTCATTATAAGCCCCTGGCCGAGTTCCCGGCAGTTATTCGTGATGTTTCTTTGGCGGTCAAAAAAGAAATTCCTTACGGGGCTATTGAAAAACTCTGCCGAAGTAAAGGGGGGAGTATTTTGGTAGATGTCCAGTTTATTGAACAGTATTTGGGTGATAAAATCCAACCCGGCTACAAAGGATTGGTTTTTTCCTGCTTGTATCAGTCCAATACCAAGACCCTGCGGGAAGAAGAAGTTCATAAGGCGCATCAAAGCATCATCCAGGCCATCACCGGCGAATTTGGCGCTATTTTACGATAAACATCGAGCTCACCCAACCAGTGATTTTCGTCACAGACAGCTTCCCACGGCTGTGCCATACTTATACTCAAATAATAGTTTAGATGTCTTATAGGGAGGGAGTTTATTATGGGCAATAAGGACAGTTTTTTAAAAAAACATGCTTGGTTTATGGTTTTGGCCGTTGTTTTTCTCAATACGTCCATGGCTTTTGCCGGGGAAGCGGACCTAAAGGTTCCGGATTTGTCCATGGTACCGTTGATTTTTAACTTAAACGGCCACTTGGCCCTTTTGCTGGGGCTTATTGTCTGTGCTTTCGGTGCGTTTTTCGGGGTGTTCCAGTATGGACAGATCAAAAAAATGCCTGTACACAAGAGCATGAGAGAGGTCTCTGAGCTTATCTATACAACTTGCAAGGCCTATTTAATCCAGCAAGGCAAGTTTCTGCTTATTCTCGAGATCCTCATTGGTATAGTGATGGTGGTTTATTTTGGCTGGTTACGGCATTTTGATGCCAGCAGGGTTATTCTCATTCTCATCTGTAGCCTGATCGGCATTGCCGGAAGTTATGGGGTAGCATGGTTTGGCATGCGCATTAATACCTTGGCCAATTCCAGATCGGCGTTTGCCAGCCTTAAAGGCAACCCGTTTCCAGTTTACAGCATCCCGTTGCAGGCGGGGATGAGCATTGGGATGCTGCTGATTAGTATTGAACTTTTTGTTATGTTGAGCATCCTTCTTTTTATCAGCCCTGATTATGCAGGCCCTTGCTTTATAGGTTTTGCCATCGGCGAATCCTTGGGAGCTTCGGTCTTAAGGATTGCAGGAGGTATCTTTACAAAGATTGCCGATATTGGTTCTGATTTAATGAAAATCGTTCTTAATATTAAGGAAGACGATGCCCGCAATCCCGGGGTCATTGCTGATTGTGTCGGGGATAACGCTGGGGACTCTGTGGGGCCTACGGCGGATGGTTTTGAGACTTACGGGGTCACAGGGGTCGCCCTGATTACCTTTATTCTTTTGGCCGTTAAAGACCCTTTTAACCAGGCCCAGCTTCTGGTGTGGATTTTTTCCATGCGATTAATGATGGTCATTGCCAGCGGGGTCTCCTATGAAATCAACAATTGGATTGCCAAGAAACGTTATGCCCATGTCACAACCATGAATTTCGAGGACCCCTTGACTTCCTTGGTGTGGATCACCTCGTTGATGTCCATCTTTTTGACCTATCTGGCTTCTTATATTTTGATCCCTCATTTGGGTGATGGCACGTTTTGGTGGAAATTAGCAACCATCATCACCTGCGGCAATATCGCTGGCGCTCTGATTCCCGAGGCAGTCAAGATGTTCACCTCCACGGAGTCTGCCTATGTTAAAAATATTTATCAATGTTCCAAAAAGGGGGGAACTTCCCTTAATATTTTGTCTGGACTTGTGGCGGGTAATTTCAGCGCCTATTGGATGGGTTTGATCATCGTGGGTTTAATGGGCATGGGGTATTTTGTAAGCCTGTTTGGGATGGGCCAACTCATGCTCGCACCCGCCGTGTTTGCTTTTGGGTTGGTTGCTTTCGGTTTCTTAGGGATGGGGCCGGTCACCATCGCGGTGGATTCTTACGGCCCGGTTTCCGATAACGCACAGTCTATTTATGAACTCTCTTTGATTGAGACGATTCCCAATATCAAAGAAGAGATCAAAAAAGATTTTGGATTTGAGCCGAATTTTGAAAATGCCAAGCACCATTTGGAAGCCAACGACGGTGCTGGAAACACCTTTAAGGCCACTTCCAAGCCTGTGCTCATCGGTACGGCGGTTGTGGGAGCGACAACGATGATTTTTTCCATCATTATGATTCTCACCCACGGACTGACCATGAACATAGAAAACCTTTCGTTATTGTATCCGCCGTTTTTATTGGGACTTTTGACAGGGGGCGCTGTAATTTATTGGTTTACCGGGGCCTCCATCCAAGCGGTAACGACAGGCGCGTACCATGCGGTTGAATATATCAAAGCACATATTAAACTCGAAGGATCAGACAGGGCCTCGGAAGTGGACAGCACCAGGGTCGTGGAGATATGCACCATTTTCGCCCAGAAAGGGATGGTCAATCTGTTCCTTACTATCCTTTTTTCAACGCTGGCCTTTGCTTGTTTAGAGCCGTACTTTTTTATCGGCTATCTTATTTCTATTGCCATCTTCGGCCTGTACCAAGCTATCTTTATGGCCAATGCAGGAGGGGCTTGGGACAATGCCAAAAAGCTCGTCGAGGTCACTTATAAGGAAAAAGGAACAGAGGTTCATGCCGCCACAGTCGTTGGCGACACCGTAGGGGATCCTTTTAAAGATACCTCTTCGGTTGCGTTGAATCCAACTATTAAATTTACTACTCTGTTTGGACTCTTAGCCATTGAAATTGCCATTGGCTTAAGCCGCGGGCTGGACACAGTATTGGCCATTATCTTTTTTGCCATTGCCCTAGTGTTTGTGTGCCGGTCATTTTATGATATGCGTATTACCGCGGATAAATAAAGTAAACGAATAAAGGATCATAGGCAATAAAAGACCTCCAACAATTTTTGCTGGAGGTTTTTTATTCGATTTGCACTAAAGTTCTTCCGTGATATAATTCAATTATCCTGCGGTGTGCGTCAGGGTTCGGATGTATTGAACCACAAACAATACACGAGGGAGCTGGTTCTTGCTGGCACGCCTAGTCGTCCACATACCGGCGCCCACTTGAGAACGATGGTTCTCATTACACCAGCCCAACGGCATCTGCGGGATTTTTTATTGACTCACGACAATCTTATTTTTACCCTCTTTTTTGGCTTGGGAGAGGGCCCCTTCGGCCTTAAACATTAACTCTCTACGGTCAATCTCCTCGGACCACTCGGCGATGCCGATGCAGGCTGTTATTTTCTTTTCGAAGACAGAGTTCTCGAGAGATGCTTTTATTTTATTCGCGACGGTTTGGGCCCCCTGGAGGTCTGTTTGTGGCAGGATGATCGAAAATTCATCGCCTTCGTAACGACAAATGGTATCGCTTATGCGCAGTTGATGACTCATCGCACGAGGGATCTCTTGTAATAACGCATCCCCCGCAAGATGCCCCAAGGCATCGTTATAGGCTTTAAAGTCATCAATATCAACCAGCAGGAGGTACAGCTTTTCAGGGTATCTTTTGCAGCGGTGTATTTCATAATCCAGGGTTTCCACCAAATGGCGATAATTGTATATATTGGTCAAAGGGTCAATACGGGAGAGATGTTTCAATTCTTCATTATTGATGGCCAGGGTCGCCTGGGCCGCCACATTGTTAAGCAGGGACAGTTCATATTCCTGAAAATCTTCCGGGATCCTTCTGCCGCAGACCAAAATAAGGCCAACTGGACGGTCGCTGACAGTCAGCGGACAGCAAATCAATGGGAATTCAAGAAAACCCGAGACCTGAGAGGGGGCGCTAGGGAGAATAGATTCAGGGGTAGAGATAATCAGTCCGCCTTTAGAGCGCAGGACATCTTGAAACAAAGGAGAATCTGTCTTGAACCTTACTCCCGTTAAAGATTCACTGTTTTCTCCCCAGGAGGATTTGACGAAAAATTCTTGTTTATCAATTAAAAATATACTCCCAGCGCGCCCCATCAAGGCCTCGGTAATGGTTTCAATAATCAATTGTAGAAAATGGTCAAGAGTTTTTGCTGACGCGATCCCTTTGCTGACTTTTAATAGTACAGAATTCAAAGTTTGCTTGGTCAATTCCAAACGTTGAATGTCTTTTTCCAGCGAGGACTTTATTTCGTTAAAGGTGCGTATAAGCAAAAAGAGTTCATTCGTTTCTTCATCGGAAGTGGGCAAAAGATCTTGCCCTATTATTTTTGAAAAGGCCTGGCGGTTGGATTTCGTGGCCCGGACAAACTCAGAGACGATTTTGCGCATGGCCCAATACCCAAATCCCGTACCGATAACGGTCAACAGAAGGGCAGGTTTAAGATTGCTGATAAACAGGGGGAGTTTGTCGTTGTGGAGAGACTCAAGATAAAACAAACAAAGGAGAAGAAGAGGCAGGATAGAAGCTATAAGGAAAAGCAGGGTAAATTTTCGTATGACGGAAGTTTCTTCAATTGATTTGATAGAAATAGGAACCATAACCAAATGTTGACCGGGACGGGTGTCTTTATAAGTATAAATCATGATAAAACGGATTAGGGGGAAAAACAAACAAGAAACCATATTTTTAGTGTTATAATTCAAAACGCTTATGAATAACCCCAACCAGGATCTATTTTCTATTGAAACAGGGGCCCAAGATGCCCCTTTGAGCGCACGGATGAGGCCTAAAAGTTTGATGGAGTATGTTGGCCAGGGCCACATCCTTGGGGAGGGAAAACTTTTGACCCGCGCTATCGAAGCCGACCGTATTTCTTCTTTAATTTTATATGGCCCACCAGGGGCAGGTAAAACCACGCTGGCTTTATGCATTGCCCAAAAAACCCAGTCCCATTTTGAAAGGATCAATGCGGTTTCTTCTAACGTGGAAGAAATGCGAAAAGTCATCGCCGGCGCACAACAGCGTCGAAGCATGGGGGGACGGAAAACGATTCTTTTTATAGATGAAATCCATCGTTTTAACAAAGCGCAGCAAGACGTACTTATGCCCGATATCGAGGAAGGAAATATTGTTCTCATCGGGGCCACCGTTTTTAACCCTTTTTTCGTGCTAGTCGCTCCTTTATTATCAAGGTCATTGGTTTTCGAACTTCAACCCTTGACAAAAGAAGATGTCATGGTGTTGCTTAAACGTGCGCTGGCAGACAGGGAGAGGGGGATAGGGTTTTTAAACATTCAGCCGGCCCCTTCAGCGTTGGAGTTCTTGGCCAGAATTTGCGATGGAGACGCGCGCAAGGCCCTCAACGCACTGGAAGTTGCCTGCCTGACTACACCTAAAAATGCCCAGGGAGAAATTATTTTAGATACGAGAGCCATCGAAGAGAGTATCCAGAAAAAACAAGTACAGTATGACGCCGATGGTGACCAGCATTACGATACAGCTTCCGCTTTCATTAAATCCATGCGCGGTTCGGACCCGGACGCTGCCCTTTACTGGATGGCTAAAATGATTTATGCAGGAGAAGACCCACGTTTTATAGCCCGCCGGATTGTTATCTGCGCCAGCGAAGACGTAGGCAATGCGGACCCTCAGGCTCTGGTCGTGGCCACTTCTGCCATGCAGGCGACCGAGTTTGTCGGTTTGCCTGAGGCACGTATCCTATTGGCCCAAGCAGCGGTCTATGTGGCCTGTGCGCCAAAATCCAATGCGGTCTACCTCGGCATGGATAAGGCCTTGGCCGACGTTAAGGACAAACGCACACAAGCTGTTCCCAAGCATTTAAAAGATACCCATTATAAAGGGGCCCCTCAACTGGGGCGTGGAGAGGGGTATAAGTACGCCCATGATTATCCCCAACATTATGTTGCGCAAGAGTACATGTCTGAGCAGGCGGTTTATTATGAACCAACCGGGCAAGGTTACGAAGCTAGAATTAAAGAACGCCTGGAAAAACTGAGAAAAAAGACAAAATAAGATTGAGGGAAAATTTTAAATGGCGGTTCTTAAGAATCAACTATTGTGCTTTTTTTTAAAAAGTGATAATATAGCGCCCACATGAAGGATAAAAGCTCTTTAAGAAAGCATTATTTGGAGCTTCTAAATAAGCAGGCAAGCGAGGATAGGAAGTCTAAAAGCCGGATTATTGCGGCCAAGCTTTTTAAACTTTCGGCCATACAAAAGGCAAAGACAATCCTATTTTACGCCTCCCTGCCGGGTGAAGTGGATACTTTCGCGATGATAAATAAGGCTATCGAACTGAAAAAACGTGTTTGTTTACCTATTGTGGTGCAAAATCAAAGGACAATGATTCCTACAGTAACCAAGGAGTTGGCAAATTTAGAAAATGGCGTTTATGGAATAGCTCAGCCACGTTATGATGCTTCTCTGTCAGTGGATCCAAAGGACATTGAGGTTGTCATTGTTCCAGGACTTGCTTTTGATAAGTCCAGGAACCGTTTGGGGCGTGGCGCTGGTTATTATGACCGTTTCCTGTCAACACTGCCCTCGGACACAGCCACTATTGGTCTAGCCTTTGATTTTCAGTTGACTGATCGCCTTCCTATAGAGGAACATGATGTTCCTCTGACAGCTGTTATCGCCGACTAAACCCTGCTTGATAAGCAGGACTTCTCCCGCAGATCACATAGATGAAGGAAAGGGGTATTACCATGGGGAACCTAGGAGGATTGTTCATTTTTATTTTTGCTGGGATTGGTTGTGTTATTGCGGGGTTCTTTTTAAATAATTTTTTGACTTCCAAAAGATATAAAGAGGCGCAGACAGACGCTGCGGATACCCGTGAATTGGCCAAACGGGAAGCTGAGACCATCCGTAAAGAAGCTGAACTTCAAGCCAAGGATGTCCTTCTTAAGATGCGTCAGGAGTTTGAGGCCCAGACCAAGGAGCGTCGCGAAGAGCTTGCCAACACCGAGAAACGTATTGTAACACGCGAAGAAAATTTGGATAAACGCGTTGATTTATTGGAGAAAAAAGAAAAAGATTTGTCCATCCGTTTAGATGCCCTGCGCGAAGCGGAGGTCAGGATAAAAGAAAAAACAGAAGAACTCATTAAAGTTTTGGCAGAAGAAAAACAGAGGCTGCAGGCTGTGGCCAATCTGTCAAGCGAGGAGGCCAAGAAAATTTTGCTGGCCCGAATCGAAGATGAATTAGCCACGGAGAAGGCCACTCGCATCCGCCATATGAACGAAGAAGTTAAAGATACAGCGGACAAAAAAGCAAGGGAAGTCATCACGATAGCGATCCAACGCTGCGCTTCCGACCATACGGCGGAGACAACGATATCAGTTGTCCCTCTTCCCTCAGACGAGATGAAAGGGCGTATTATCGGCCGGGAAGGACGGAATATTCGCGCCCTGGAACAGGCAACAGGGGTAGACATCATAATTGATGACACTCCGGAGGCCGTGACGATTTCCGGATTTGATATGATGCGCCGTGAAATCGCGCGTATGGCCATTGAACAATTAATAGGAGACGGGCGAATTCATCCTGGACGCATAGAAGAAGTGGTTGACAAGGCCAAAGAAGATCTGGATAAAAAGATTAAGGAAGAAGGAGATCGGGCGGTCATGGAGTTGGCCATTCATGGGATGCACCCGGAACTTATTAAACTTATAGGTAAATTGCGTTACCGCACATCATTTGGTCAAAACGGATTGAACCACTCGATAGAAGTGGCCAAAATCATGGGAATCATGGCCCATCAGTTGGGGGTGGATGTAAAGACCGCCAAACGCGCAGGACTTCTGCATGATATAGGTAAAGTGGTCTCTTCGGACGTAGAAGAAGGGACGCATGCCATTGTTGGCGCGAGGCTTTGCCGTAAGTACGGTGAGAGTGAGGACGTTTCCTACGCGGTCGAAAGCCACCACGGCGAAGTTGAAATGAACACTCTTTATGGGATCTTAGTTTCTGCGGCGGACGCGATTTCCGCCGCGCGTCCCGGCGCGCGCGCCGAAAGCATGGAAACTTATATGAAACGTTTGGAGAACTTGGAAAAGATATCCAACTCTTTTAAAGGCGTTGAGAAATCTTACGCCCTCCAGGCTGGACGGGAGATTCGCGTGGTGGTGATGCCGGACAAAATCAATGATGATGAGGCCATTGTTATGGCCCGTGACATTAGAAAGCGGATTGAAGAAGAGATGGAATACCCCGGACACATCAAAGTGATGGTTGTCCGGGAGACCAGGGCCATCGAGTTTGCAAAGTAGGGGCGAGGATTAATCGCCCCTTACGGGGAAGGTATGAACATATTATGTATTGGTGATATTGTCGGTCGTCCTGGGCGTGAAATTTTAGCTAAGGAGTTGGCTGCCGTTAAGCAAGAACATTCCATCGATTTTGTTATAGCCAATGGTGAAAATGCGGCTGGCGGCAGCGGGATATTACCGAGGCAGGCCGATGAAATCTTTGCAGCAGGGGTCGACGCCATTACTTTAGGCGACCATGTCTGGGACAAAGGTGAAATCAATCGTTATTTGGACGAAGACCAGCGTATCATACGGCCCGCCAATTTTCCCCATGGCGCGCCGGGGCGTGGTTGGACGGTGGTGGAGTCCTCCAAGGGCATCAAGGTTGGTGTAATAAACCTTTTGGGACGAACCTTTATGCGTTATAATATCAATTGTCCTTTCAGGACGTTAGATGAAATCCTTAAAGAACTTTCTTCTTTGGCACCAGTTATAGTCTTGGATATGCACGCAGAGACCACCAGTGAAAAGGTCGCTATGGGGCATTATGCCGATGGAAGACTTTCAGCTGTCGTGGGCACCCATACCCATATTCAAACAGCGGATGAAAGAATCCTGCCCAAGGGGACGGCCTATATTACGGATTTAGGCATGAGCGGGCCATACGATTCTGTCATTGGACAGAACAAGGAAAAAATTTTGAAACGTTTTCTGACAAGCCTCCCTCAGAAATTTGAAGTGGCTGAGGCCGATGTAAAATTGTGCGGGGCGGTCATTCATATAGACGAAAAAACTGGGCGGGCCGGTCGTATCTTGCGCCTACAACAAGGGTAAAGCTATGATTTGGGACGGGTTGAATCGTCGCAGATTTCCAAGAGTAGTTTATCCGTGTTTGATAAAACTTTTATCCAAGACTGGGAGAGCAAAGAACCTCCTGACACACACGGAGAACATAGGGATCGGCGGAGCGTGTGTTATTATTAAACAAGAAGTCAATCTTTTCAGTGACGTTGAATTGGAAATAGATTTGTTAGATACAGGAGAGCATGTTAAGGCGGCAGGCAAGGTCGTTTGGGTCGTCCGAAGACAATCGAGGGAGACCATTAAGCCCATGTTTTATGATGTGGGCATTGAATTTGTCAACTTGGACCAGCAGCACAAAGATCACCTAAAAACAACCATAGACAGGATCATCAAAAACGGTGCCACTGTTTTGAAGGCCTTGTATTAGTTATGTCAGACCAGAACAAACGAAAATTTCCCAGGGCCAACTACCCATGTTTTTTGACGATTTGGCAAGGCAGCAAGTTTGGCACCATATTAGCTAATACAGCCAACATCGGGGCAGGGGGGCTTTCGGTGCAATTAGATCAAAGTTTAATGATAGGGGCCAAGGTTGAAATCAGGATTGATTTTTCTAGAAACGATTCTTTTGAATGCAACGGCATCGTTTTGCGTTGTCAGGAAAGGCCACAAAACCCCGATGACCCCAGAAGATCTTATTCTGTCGCCCTGGCTTTTGAGGGACTTGAAGAATTTAAAGTGGCCTACCTTAAAGGATTAGTTGACAGGCTTTTAACCCAAGAAAACAATAATTAAAATGGTCCGAGTCCGTTTTGCTCCGTCTCCAACGGGGTATTTACACATAGGAGGAGCCCGTACCGCCTTGTTTAACTGGATGTATGCCAAGGCCCTGGGAGGGAAATTTGTCCTTCGCATTGAGGACACAGATAAAGTCCGTTCCAAAAAAGAATATCTCGATGAAATCCTGGACAGCATGCAATGGTTGGGTTTTCATTGGGATGAATTTTATAAACAGAGCGACCGTTTTGATTTATACCGTCAATACGCGCAAAAACTCCTGGATGAAGGCAAGGCCTACAGAGAGGGTGAGGCGGTCATTCTTAAAATGCCGCAAAAGCAGATTAAGATTTATGACCTTATCCGTGATGAAATAAGCGTGGATACGAAAGAGATCAAAGATCAGGTCTTGATGAAATCCGACGGGTCACCTACGTACAGCTTTGCGTGTGTCATTGATGACGCCCTTATGGAAATCTCTTGTGTCATACGAGGGGAAGACCATATTTCCAACACTCCTAAACAAATTGTTATTTATGAAGCCTTAGGGTTTAGGCCCCCTAAATTCGCCCATTTGCCTTTGATTCTTGATTATGAGCGCGCGCGTATGTCCAAGCGTGCCGGGGCAGTGGCGGTTTCCGATTATCGTCGGCAGGGTTTTTTGCCCGAGGCGGTGGTCAATTATTTGATGCTGTTAGGCTGGTCCCCGGGCAATAACCAGGAAAAGATAGCCTTTGCCTCAGCGGTCAAGAATTTTTCCATTAAAAAGATCAATAAAGCGGGGGCTGTTTTTGCGTTGGATAAGCTCAGATGGCTCAATGGCCAATATATCAAAGAGATGGACACGGCCAGACTGGCGCAACTGCTGGTCCATTTTTTAAAAGAAAAGTATCCTGGAAACACATTCCCTGATGGCAAAGCATTGGAAAATATTGTACAATTGTTTAAAGGCCGAATGGCGACATTAACGGATTTCTTGGAGTGGACAGATTTCATTTTTACCGACAAGGTTCAATTTGATCCGGAATCGAAAGAGAAGCACTTGTCCCAAGACAAGTCCAAGGAATTCCATCTCTTGGCGCAGGCGTTGAGAGAAATCAAAGAGTTTAATGTAAAATCCACCGAAGAGGTGTTCCGGCGGATTGTAGAGCAACTGGGGATAACGGCCGGAGACCTGGTCCACCCGGTCAGAGTGGCCTTGACTGGACGCGCTGTAGGGCCGGGGCTGTTTGAAACTATGGTTGTCCTTGGCCAGAACAAAACGATCTCCCGTTTACAAGAATGCTTTAACCGTTAGTGAGAGCCGAAGGACATTCCAGGGAAAAGGGGAAATTTATGAAGAAAGCGCTGATATTAGCCGTAACCGTTCTAACATTGACCGGCTGTGAAACAGCCAAGTATGCCGTTGATCAAACAGTTAATGACAAGAGTGAGTTTTCAATATCCAAAACACAATCCAGTCAGACGGCGTCATCGGACAGCGCGCTGGCCAGCGTTGATGGTTGGATCAAAAGAAATTTGTGGTAAAGCAAGTATTGACTTTTTAAGAACCGTTGCTAAGCTTTTAGCTTAATGGCGGTTTTTTGTTTTACTTGCCCTGTCGTCTAATTGGTAGGACATGAGACTCTGGATCTCAGTATTCTGGTTCGAGTCCAGACGGGGCAACCAGTTTGGACAACCCTTCATTTTCGCTAAGAAGATGAAGGGTTGTCTATATGCGGCAGTTATAGTTACGTCATTTAGGGTGTAGTTCGAGGCTAATTTTTTGAGTATGACGGCCTTGTTTGGATAGCTTGCTTTATCATATTGGGAAATATACAGGTTCGGGAGTTCGAGGGTTGCAAGCCCGTCTTCATAGAAGTTTGGATTTACTTTCTTGGCCTTTTCAATCTCGCCCTTTATCTCAAGCAACAACGCCTTGTATTCAGTTTCCTTTGTTTTAAAGACCTCATCATCCACCTTACCGTCAAATCTATCGTCGTAAAGACGGTTTAATCGGTCATTGACCTTACTGTGTTGGCTTTGAAGCGATTTAAGGCGGTTCTCGTGCGTTTCTGATAGGTTTTTACGGTCATGTCCAAGCCCTTCTTTAATCCAGTCAGACATCTCTGCTGGCAAGACAACATCCATAACGGGTTTTTCAAAAAGTTGGGCAAGACGGGTTTCAGGAATATAGCCTTTGCCGTTGTGTCTGCCCTTTGAAAAAGTACAATGGTAATAAACATAGTGGAGATTATTGGGCTTGCGCTTTTCCTCTCCCAGAACCTTACAGCTACACTCCCCGCACACCAGAAGATTATTAAAGGCAAACCCCTTTTTACTCTTGCGGGTATGAAATTTTCCGTTTAAGACCTGTTGGGTGCGGTCAAAAAGCTCTTTTGAGATTAAAGGTTCATGATTGCCTTGGTAAATTTTTCCTTTCCATTGGAAGAGGCCATAATAGAAAGGGTTGTTTAGCACATAGGAAAGGGTACTTTTATTAACTTTGTTGCTTCGGTTAGTTTTAAGTCCCTTTACTTCAGGAATTTCTCTAATCATATCGAGGGAATATTTTCCCGTAGACATCAATTCAAAGGCTTTTTTAATGCTGGCCGCCTGGTCAGGGTTTAGTTCGAGTAGTTTTTTCTCTCGGTTATTCTTATAGCCAAGCGGGGCGGTGGCAGGGAAGAAGCCCTGCTCGGCTTTCTCAACCATGCCCATTTGAGTTTTGCGGGAAATGTCATTGGATTGCTTTTTGGCAACGGCAACCTCAATATCAAACATAAATTCGTCATCCGTGCTTGATTCACGGTTGAAAATCTTGTTGCTTCGGGAAAAGTGGATATTCTTTCCGTATTCTTTGACGAGGGTGACGATTTTGAGTTTATCAAAGTCGTTGCGGGTCATGCGGTCTAATACGTCAAAGATAATATGCTTAATCTCGTCATGGTTCTTGGCATATTCCACCATTTGATTGAAGGCAACTCGTTCCTTGCGCCAGGCAGATTCCGACACCTTCCACATTTTGACAATATTAAAGCCTTTGCGCTTGGCGTATTCATAGCCCAGTTTTTCCTGGGCATCCAAAGACCAGCCTTCTTTTTCCTGGTCTTTGCTGGATACTCGCACGTATAGAAGGGCAGAAGGTGTCATTTGGCTAAGAATATTTGGTTGATCTTTTTTTGCCACTCGTCTTCGGAAATAACTTCAAAGATAATTTTCTTCTCGGGAAAAGAAAGCCCAAGTTCCGTCCAACTTTTTTCTTCGGCAAGTTTGTTACACCATGCGAAAAGGTCTTTTTTATAGTTGCTGTCATCGTTGTTTTTAAGATGAATGCCTTTTGTTTCAACAACAAAAACTTTGTCGTACTCGACTTTTTCCCTATTTCTAACGTCAGAGAAGATAAAGTCAGGGTAGACTTTATGGCGTTTCCATCCTTGTATTGAATAATCCTGCCTGGAGATGTTTCGATACCACCACAAGAGCCGTTCTTGGTCTTCGAGATACCAGGCCACATCTTTTTCAGCGTCATTAAAGTTTTCCTCTGGGACAAAATCAAAGAGGCTGTATTGAAGGGGCTGGCCGTCTTTTTGCGTCAATGTTTTGCTGGAACGCTTGACCTTGATTTTGCTGGGCAAACGGTAATCACCAGATTCTCTTAAAATCAAGAACCGCATTTCTTTCTTGGCGATTAAATTGATGAATATTTCCTGGGAGAGACGGTCTTTTTCCGATTCAGCGTGTTTGCGGAGTTCTTCGATAAGAAAGACAAGGTTGTTGATGACCTTTTTAGCGTCATTTCTTTTGATTATTTCTTTAAATATTTTTTGGACTATTTCAAATGATACCCACGGATTAGGGATGATGTCAGTTAAATGACGGGTAATAAAGACAAGGTCAAGGGTCAGCCCGCCTTCTTTGAGTTTGCGAGTGCCGTGCTTTTGGATGACCTCATCGTCATCGTCGCTTAATCCAACGGCAATTTCGATGTCCCGATCTTCAATATAGGACAAGGGAAGTTTATAAAGAGGGGAGAAGTCCGCCTTGTCCCAATCAATTAAACTCACAATATCGGATTCATAGCTTACTTTTCGCCATGTCTTAAAGTCTTTCAAAACAAATACGGGCAAGAATATTTGTCCTGCCAGCTTCTTAAAATCATCTCGGATATTAACAATCCGATCCCCTTCAAGTGGAGTTCCAGATTCAGAGGAGTCGCTTATAATCATTCCTGTTAAATCGCCCAAGCCTTCATCTTCAAAGCCTTCCTTGATGCTTTTTAAAACAAGGGTGCTTTTTTGTTGAAAGCAGACAACATAGCTTTCATCGAGGTCTTGAATTTTTGTCTTTCTTGCAAAGGGCTGTCTTAAAATGCGGCCTACAAGCTGGGTCAAATTATTTTTTGAGGAGGGATTTGTCAGTATCGTTAAAACATAGGCAAAAGAACAGTCCCAGCCTTCTTGCAAGGCTTGTTTGGTGATGATATATCGAATAGGGCAGGAAGGCGATAGAAGGTTAATCCCCTCAATGTCGTCTTTTTCGCTTGTTTTGATTGCGATTTGTTCCTTTGGAATACCACAAACTTTTTCGAGATAATCAAACACGTCCTCGGCATGGATGAATCGCCCGCTTCTTTGGTCTTTCCCCGTGCGTTCAACCTGTATCAAGCAGATAGGCCGTATGTATTCGCCAGTAAAACCAAGATAGTCTTTGGTCTTTTCTTCAAGTAAATTTCGTTTCTCAATGCTTGCCAGCATGGTATCTTTCCAATCCAAGCTGGCTTTATTGATGACATGAAGGTCAAGTTTAATCATTTCTTCACGGGCTAATTCGACGCCTTTAATATCAACGAGAATATTGCTCTCTTTGTTAGGAGTGGCAGACAGCTCAATAATGATGGAGGGGTTGAAGCCTCGCAGGGTTTTTTGTGCGGTATCACTATAGGCTTTATGCCCTTCATCAAGAATAATGATGGGGGACAATATCCGTAGAGTGTTGCCCAAAGAGGTTTTTACCTGTCTTCCGAAGAAGCTGTTGTCTTTGCCAAAGGTGTCAAGATTCGGGAAGGCTTCCAACAATTTTTTATTACCTTCAACATCATCTTCACTGGGGAAGAAATTTTGGAAGCCGCCGTTGTCCTTAAATACTTTTAAGGTCTCTTTGTTTTGCCTGGATGCAGAGGGAAGCATTAAAAGCAAAATAACCAGATTTTCTTTAATATCCAGCGGGGTAAAACGATCCATTTTTTCAATGATTGAAGTGCGTCCACCGCTGGCAATGTCTAAATGCTGGCGGTAGGGGTGTTCCCTGTTACGTAAACTTTTTAGGGTTTGATTATAGATTTGGTTGCTTGGCACTACCCAAAGAACCAGGCCAGTTTGTTTTTTGCGATAAACAGTATTGATAATATCAATGGTCTTTACAGCAAGGAGAGTCTTCCCGCCGCCAGTAGGTATTTTGAGACAAAAGTTAGGGAGGTAATGCCCAAGGCCGTTTTGTCTTGAACGGTAACTTGTCTTGACCGTTTCAGCCCAGGCTTTTAAAGGAAAATCAAGGGTGGCGTCCGAGCCCGCGGCCTTTATAACCTGTTGGTTTTTAACAGACCACTTATAAAGGCTTTCAAGGTAGCCCCGTATTTCTTTTAATGTCCGCTGTTGGTATTCTTTAAGTTCCATTATTCGGCGAATTTGTATATTTCAAATGGTAGTTGGGCAAAATCAATTTTGAGTTGGTTTAGCTGTTCATTATCCAGATATTTTGTCGGCGCAAAAACAAGACGGCGTTTGCCTTTAAATTCTCCCAGCTTGTTTGCCAATTCAAGGGTCAGGGCTGTCTTTTTTAAAGAGGTGATGTCTGGATTGTAGAGCAAAAATATTTCATAATTCTTGGACTCGCCAATAAATTGACGCTTTTCGTTGATCTTTTTTTCTTCAAATTCTTCGCCCGTTGCTGTGTAGAAGATATACCTGGCTAATTCTTTGTAGGTAGGCAGATTCTTACCCGATAAAATATTTTCCATTTCAATAGGCTTGCCTAATTCAAAATAACTGAATGACCCGTTTAATTTTTTGTTTAAAGATATATCGGTAGATTTAGGCAAACCTTCAATAATTCTCTTAATTCTTTCAGATGTAATTTTTTCAGCATAATTTTCGCATTCGATCAAAATAAATTTTCGTTTCCCGCCATCTTCTTGGTTTAAATCTAAAACAGCGTGACCCGTTGTCCCGCTTCCTGCGAATGAATCCAGAATAATGCTATCCTTGTTTGAACCAAGGGTAATAAGATTTTTGATTAACTTTAAAGGCTTTGGCGTATCGAACGGGATTTTTTCAGAATCATAAAAGATGCTTTTTATTTCTTTCTTAGCTTCGTCAGTATGTCCATAATCTTTATACATTAGTAGGCTTGATGCTTTTCGACCTTGTTTTACTTCACTTAAAAATTGTTTCATGCTTGGGAAGGCGGTACCATCTTTACCAAACCAGATACGGTTATCAGCTAAGAAATTTTCCATATTTTCTTTTGAGCATGACCAATGTTTTCCTGGAGGCGCGTCAAATTCTTTTCCAGTTTTAGGACTTTTAACAATGTAGTGACCATTTTTGCGTTCCTCACTGGCAATCAGGTCGCCAGATTTCCAATCTCCCCGAGGATCATTGTCAGGATTCTTATATCTTGAATCCATCTCGGTAGTTCTTGGCAATAGGTTTATTTCTATTTTGGATAAATCTTTTGCGTAGCATAAAACAAACTCATAATCATTGGAGAAGTAGGTTGATTGGTTTTTGGGGCTGTATACTTTTTGCCAGCCTAATTGAGCAATAAAATTTCCCTCCCCAAATAGTTCGTCCATGAGTAATCGTAGTCGATGTATTTCATTATCGTCGATTGAGATAAATATTATGCCATCTTCTTTTAACAGGTCTTTTAATAATTTTAATCTTGGGGTCATCAGGCAGAGCCACTTGTCATGACGAGTGAGGTCTTCTTTGTCAACGGTCTTGCCGAGCCATTCTTGCATCATGGGGGAATTGACGTTATCGTTATAAATCCAGTTTTCGTTTCCCGTGTTATAGGGAGGATCAATATAAATACATTTGACCTTTCCCGCATACGTGGGCAAAAGGGCTTTCAGGGCTTTTAAGTTATCGCCGTGGATGATGAGATTATCATTAAGGCTTACCTTATCAGTCATACTTTTGGATTTTTGAGGCAAAAGTTCGTGATACTTAACCGTCAGGTGATAGTTTTGGATGATAGACTTACCCTTAAAATCAAGCGTTGCCATTGTTTGATCTCCTGGCGGCGGTTTTTACAAGTTTTTCAATGTGGTAACTTTGGATTTTGTTTGGCTTCGATTTTCCGTTGAGCCAGCGGTTGACTGTCGAAAAAGCGACTTTCAGCCGTTGGGCAAGTTCTTCCTGGGAAATTCTATTTTCCAGACGGTAGGTATCGAGTCGACGGATGAGGTCTGGCATGATTTGTTCCTTTCTTTGCATAATATAGCGTTTTATACTGTTGTCAAATGTTATTTTGTTTGTTTTCTCCAGGCGGATTTTTCAAGAAGTCAATACGGCTTATGATGCCGTTAAGTGTCGTGGAATCATAATTTGCGTATGAAGATAGTGTTGTGGCTACATTTTCGTGTCCGAAATTTTGACTGATGGCCTTTATTTGTTCCCCATTGACGCAGGATTTAAGTCCTAAATGGATAGCGGCGTGTCTAAAGGTGTGCGGAGGGAAGTAGCGCATTTTGGCCTCTTCCGCCCGTTTTTTGAAAATCGCCCTTATCCGTCCAGTGGTTTTCCAGAACGCAGGCTCAACGTCCTTAGCACTTTCAAAGGACAAATTGTTTTCTCCCTGGTCTGCTTTGGAGCGGGGGAAAAGCGGGTCTTGGAAGCCAAAGCCTTTAGTTTTTAGATACTTGACCCATTCGATAACAAAGCCCAGCAGTTTTTCATCAAAGCAGAGCAGGGTAGTAACAATGAATTTGGCGAATTTCGTTTCAACGCCCGCACGGGGATTTTGGTTGATGATTAAATTGTCTTCGTCAAAACACCCCAGGGAGATAGTGGCTAACGCCTTGTCTCTTGCCCCGCTTAAAAGGGCGAAGGCAATCAAAGCCCGATCCCGCATATCCACTTCACAGTTGATTTGGATGGAGTCAGCCAGTTTTCGGACATATTCCAGAGATGGGAAATTGCAGGGAATGTATTGAGTGGCAATCCGTTCCTCTTTGCGGGACAATTTTAAATAGGCTATCTTGTCTGGGGTTATCCTGCTTTTATAACCTGGCTCGCCCGAAAGCCATATAAAGAATTTTATTAAATACCGCAAATAGCTGTGATAGGTAGTAAGAGAAATTGTTTGACCCCGAAATTCCCGTTTTTGAAGCCATTTTTTAAATTCAACGGCTTTATCGGTGTTGAATTTTATAAAGTCAGCTTGTTTGGTGAAGTCTTCATAGAGCAAAACGGCTTTTTTAATATTTGCAACAGTGGCCTCGGCCATGCCTTCGGCTTCTTTCAAGCGACGGTAAAACTTACGTTTGATGAGTTCATTTTTTAAATTGAGTTTCATTATTTTGACCTCCCCTAATGTCAGTGTTTACGGAGCCATCATCAGCCCCCAATAATACCGCTTGATGTTCTTTGGACAGCAATCCGCCATCTATCATTTTTCTTATTTTTAGGTCAGAGGAAAACAGCAGGAGCGGGCGGCCACAAGTTTCACAAATGCCTCGAATGAAGGCTTGTTTAGCAGATTTTCCAAGAGGCTTCCCTGTAAGGACAATGGAGACGCTGTCTGCCTGCCCGTGTCTCGGCTGTCGGCAGGTAACACAATAAAATTCCCCTGGGGTAAGAGGATGCTTATGTTTTTGACGCTTAACTTTTAAAAATCGAATAATCTCCAATCCTAAAAATAGAAGATAGCCCATGTCCTCGGCCACTGGCGACAGACCTTGCTTTCTCCAGGCTTGAACCGTTCTTGGATGAACAGGCATTGCTTCAGCGAGTTCCTTTACCGTGTAGGTGTCCCGTGCCTTAATATATTTTGTGTTATAGGTTCGGTTCTTTTTGGTCATGTTTTTGTTTGAGTTCGATTAAATAAGAATAAAGGCCGATGACGTTGTCCGCTATTTCCTGGGCGTCTTCAAGGGTCAATGGCTCTGGGCTGTACGGTTGCCAGAGGCGGATTGTTTTTTCAAGGTATTCTTTAGGATATTTCGCCATACAAAAATAGGGTAGCATGGCGTTTGATAGTGGAACGGATATTGGGGAGAGATAGGGCTACTTAGGGAATTTTAAGGGCTGTTTAAGGGAAGAAAAAGACTAATCAAGGGATGAAATGTTTAATTTTTCTAAATCGGCTTTGGTAACTTGTGGCCTAAAATAGATAGCGTCTTTGCCAACTCTGAAAAATGCCCGTAGCCGATTGCCTGTAAAACCAGCGTTTTCGATTACTTTTGGTAAGTCCTTAATGGGTTTTCCGGTCGCCTTCTTTAGCTCGCCGATTGTTATTTTCCGGTTTGGGTTTTTATGCAGGAATGTAAAAACGCTGTCTGCGAGGCTGTCTAAGTTAGTTTTTTTAAATACCTTGTCATTGATTAGGATTTCGCCAGTCATTTCGTTGAATGTAACGGTATAAGAAACCTCATTTTTTAATTCAGCATCTTCTTTGGATGGGGAAGCCCTTGCCTTAAACACTAATGCGAGTTCCTTTTTGAAGGCGGTAAATTCTTCAATATTTAGTTTAATTGCAATTTTATCGAGCTCAGGGACGATTTTAGAATATGAAATAAGAAATTCATGTTCCATATAGTCCAAAGCATCTTGCCGGAAGCTGGTCATAATCTTTGAATCCCCTATGATGTGACTGCTCATTAAAGGGAATTTGTCTATATTGAGGGAGTCGATTCCTATGACCACCTCTTCAGTTGGTTTCATTTGTAATTGATCGTTGATGTCCATGACCAGGTTGAATATCTTTTCAAGGTTTAAAGCACTTAAATCATTAAGGGCGGTATCACGACGAACAGCATATCCGTTATACCAGTTATTAAAAGAATCAGGAATGATAAGATAAAAACGATTAGGTTCCTTGCGGGTGCTAATTGGTATTCTTCCGAGCGGTGTGTGCGGTTCGTAATCCCTGGCAGAGCGGTCATAAACAGCCTTATCAACTAATTCTAACCAACTTATGACTTGGTCAACGAGGTCTAAGGGGATTTCTTTTAACGTGGAGTGTTCAGGAATATTTAGATTTATTGGAATGCCTTGGGGTCTATAGTCATCTATCGTTTGTGAAGCAACGCCCAAGAGAGTGCTAAAGCTCTCGGTATGAGGCAAAGGGTTGTTGAGGTATTCATGCCGGATAGCTTCTATTACCAAGGCGTAATGCTTTTTAGTGAATCTCTTTGTATGATTATTGGTCGTTTTGTAATAAGCCATTATATTTATGGGGATTGTGATTTGTTTTAATTGATTCTCATTTTATAGCAAAGTATAATGTTTGCCAATAGTGAAAAAGGCATAAACGATTTTTAAGATATTTAATGCGGGGACAGGGAGGCTTTAAATATGAATTGCCCCGAGCATTCAACAACTCTTATTGAAAAGCCCGTTCTTTACGGGTATATTACTCCTGAACAGGACACGAGCGGGTATCTTTTGGGAGGTTGTGTTGTTCGGCAGGATTCTCCCGAATTTGGTTATGAGTGTCCGATTGATAAAGCAGTTTTTTACCTAAAGGACGGCAAGCTGGTAAAAGAAGAGGCCGAGGAATAGAGGCAATTAGGCAAGAATTAAATGTTTTTCCTCGGGCAAATCATAATAAAGCCAGTTGCGAAACTCGTCCAAATAGGGCAACTTTTATTAAGGGGGGACAATGAGAAAATATTTAATGTTAGCGGTTATTTTGGTCCTTACGTTCACCGGCTTAAGTTTTGCTAAAGTGATGAAAGAACATTATCCCAACGGAAGGATTAAAGCGGTAGTAAGATATAACAACAAAAAACAGCTTAATGGAGCGTATAAGTATTATTGGCCAAACGGGAAATTAAAAGAGCAGGGCAGATATAGAAATGGCATCCATGTAGGGCCAATCAAGAGGTATTCCATTGATGGTGTCCTTCTAGGGCAATAGGTTTCTTTCATCGCAAGAATTGGGTGGCGCGATTCCGCTGGACAAGTATAATCAGTCCGAGGAGAGAGACGCCCATGAAAGATGATAGAATACAGTTGTCAAAAGATTATGTCCGCATAGAAAAAGCCATCCGTTTTTTGCAAGAAAACTTTGAAAACCATCCAGGCTTGAAAGACATTGCCAAAGTTGCCGGGGTCAGCGAATATCATTTCCAACGTATTTTTCAACGTTGGGCAGGAGTCAGCCCAAAGAGGTTCCTGCAATTTCTGACCAAAGAACACGCCAGAGCCGTATTAAAGAATTCCAGTGTGCTGGATGCCGCTTACGCCGCGGGGCTTTCGGCCCCGGGCCGCATGCATGATTTATTTGTCAAGTATGAAGCCATGAGCCCGGGGGAGTATAAACATAAAGGCCAGGGGCCAAAAATTGAGTATGGATTTCACCCAAGCCCTCTGGGAGATTGTTTCATTGCCTTGACAGACAGGGGCATTTGCGGGCTCTCTTTTGTAGAAAAATCCTCTCGTAAAAACATGTTGGCAAAGTTTCGTAAACAGTGGAACAAAGCCAGTCTTGCCCAGAATCAAAAACGCACTCAAGGGTATGTTCGACGCATATTCACTCCATGGACGACGGGAATGAAGAAATTTTCTCCAATGAAGTTACTATGCCAAGGGACCAATTTTCAGATTAAAGTCTGGGAGGCCATTTTAAAGATCCCACCCGGCAAGTTAGCGACATATGCGACCGTGGCCGAGTCAATCGGGCATGCGCGATCGGTACGAGCAGTAGGCCATGCCATTGGGGAGAATCCGATTGCCTACTTAATTCCTTGCCACAGGGTCATTCGTTCAGGCGGGCACTTAGGGGGGTACCGGTGGGGGATTGTCCGCAAGAAAGCAATTTTGGCAAAGGAAGCAGCGCTTTTTGGTATATAATCGCGTTATGCTCCCATTGTTGAATCACCGCCTTCTCTTGGAAGATGTTATCTTAAAAAGAACAGTCTTGTGTTTATTATGCCTGTCATTTTTACTTGTTGTCCCTGTCAAGGCAGAACAGGCCCCACAGAGAGGACTCTTTGTTTCGGTAGCGCAAGACCCTTCCGTTTTTTCAAGCCGGAAAGACATCATAAACCTTGTCGATTTCGCGAAACGGGCCCATATCAACGTCCTTTTTGTGCAGATTTACCGTGCGGACCAGGCTTGGTTCCCGTCGAAAATGGCAGACGCCACCCATTATGAAACTTGCCGTAAGGGTCTTTCAGGCGACCCGTTTGGTTTTTTGATACGAGAGGCCCATAGACAAGGCCTACAAGTCCATGCCTGGCTCAACCTATTAAGTCTTGGCAACAACAAGGGGGCCTTATTTCTTAAAAAATACGGCCCGGAAATTTTGACCAGAAACCTGAAAAGAAAGAAGAAATTGGAAGACTATAAAATAGATGGACAGTATTTTCTTGAACCTGGAGACCCTCGCGTGGGCCAAGACCTTTCGAGGATCGTGGAGGAGATTTTACGGGCTTACCCTGACCTGGACGGGATACAATTTGATTATATTCGCTACCCAGACACGCGCCCCGCGTATGGCTATACAAAAATCAATATAGAACGTTTTAAAAAAAAGATGGGCCGCCAAGCAGTTGACGAGAACAATGCTGTTTGGAGACAATGGAAGCGCGACCAGGTCACGGGGTTACTTAGGAGGCTTGTCAAAAAGACACGGGAACTGCGTCCCAACATCAAAATATCGACAACAGCCTGCGTTTCCTATACGCGGGCCTACAGGGAAGCGTTCCAGGACTGGCCTTCATGGCTCAACAGCCGTCTCGTGGATTTTGTGACGATTATGGATTACTCTGATGAAATTCCAAGGTTTGAAAAAAACATTTTGGAGGCAAAACAAAAAGTTTTAAACTTTTCAAAAGTTAACATTGCTGAAGGGGCATATAAATTGGAGAATTCACCGTCTGTTTTTGTCCACGAATTTAATATATGTGAAAAATCGGGCGGCGGCGCTTGTGTTGTTTTTCACTACGGGAGTTTACTCAAAAACCCGGCCCTGAGAAGTTATTTGATAAATGGTACAAAACCATAGGGTCCCAACGGATGTGATTCTTATCACAGACAAGAAGGGGATTTTATATTTAATATAGTCTAGGATGAATATTAAATATAAAAAACATGTTGTGGTGGTTTTCTGGGCCTTTGTTTTGTCCTTCCCTGCGGTCTCTATTTACGCCCAAGAGAAAGCGCAAGAGAAACCACAGGAGAAATTGACTAACCAGGCGTGCCTTGATTGCCACGCGGACAATGACCCTGTCATAGATCAAAAAATATTCAATGAATCCGTGCACAATAAGCTGGCTTGTGTGGATTGCCATAGCGATGTCAAAGACACCTCCCACGCCGAGAAACTAGCTAAAGTCGATTGTTCTTCCTGCCATAAAGACGTTGGAAAAAAATTCGCCTTAAGCATCCATTCCAAACTTGCCAAGCAAGGCAAACCTAATTTACCTGGTTGCCCGGATTGCCACGGCAAGCATGATATTTTCAGCATTAAAGACCCCCGGTCTTTGGCCAACCACCTAAGAAGTGATGGAGGGTGCCTGAAGTGCCATACTAATAAAGAAATCCTCAAGCAATACCCGGACCTTCCTAAAGCGGATTTTGTGAGAAAATATTTGACCAGTGTCCATGGCAGGGGGGTTCATTTTAAAGGGCTTAACGTGTCGGCCACTTGCGCGGACTGCCACGGGGCCCATGAAATACAGCCGGCTTCTGACCCGGATTCGGAGGTTTCCAAGAAAAATGTTCCCAAGACATGTGCCAAGTGTCATGAAGGTATTTACAAACAATATATAACAAGCATTCATGGAAAATTATGGCTGGCTGGCCGCCCAGACGCTCCGGTCTGTACTTCTTGCCATAGCGAACACGGCGTGGATGAAACGCAGACCAAACAGTCGCGGATGGCCATTGCCGGCGAATGTGGGCATTGCCACCATGGCAAGGTGGCCACGTATTCAGACACATTCCATGGGCAGTCGACTTCTTTAGGTTTTATGAGATCTGCCAAGTGCGTGGATTGCCACAGCACCCATGAAATTTTACCTGCGAAAGATCCCCGGTCGAGCGTTAACAAGGCCAATTTAAGGGCCACTTGCGCCAAATGCCATAACAACATCAACAACCGTTTCATTGGGTACGATCCCCACGCCAACCCGCAAGACAAGGACAGCTCGCCCCTTATCTATTACACATTCCAGTTCATGAAATGGTTAATGATCTGTGTCTTTGGTTTCTGGGGAGTGCACACGCTTTTATGGTTTCAAAGGAGCGTGGTGGCGATCATCCGCCGGGAATTCGTCGTGGACAGAGACTCGCAGCAGTACGTCCGTCGTTTTTCCGATTTGCAGCGAAGGCTTCACGGGGTTGTTGTCACCTCTTTCCTCGGCCTTGTCATGACAGGTCTCCCTTTGAAATACTATTACGCCCCTTGGGCAAAGGCCTTGGCTTCATTTTTAGGCGGCATGGAAGTGACCAGGTATTTTCACAGGGTGTGTGGCCTTATTACCATAGGGTATTTTTTGTTTCACTTGATACAGATGTCTTACAAGCTCATTGTCCAAAAAGACAAAGGGCTCCTTTATGGCCCTAATTCTTTGGTGCCACGCGGCAAAGACTGGAAAGACTTTGTCGATAACATCAAGTGGTTTTTCTATAAAGGCAACCGTCCCCGCTATGACCGATGGACTTATTTTGAAAAATTTGATTACATGGCGGTCTTTTGGGGCGTATGCGTGATAGGGTTGTCCGGCTTGGTGTTGTGGTTCCCAAGTTTCTTTACCAAATTTTTACCGGGGGAGGCCCTCAATGTTGCCGCCATTGTCCACAGTGATGAAGCATTGCTTGCGTTAGCGTTTATTTTTATCGTGCATTTTTTCCATAACCATTTACGGGTTGAGAATTTTCCCATTGATTTAAGCGTCTTTAGCGGGGTCATTCCTTTGGAGAGGTTTATGAAGGAAAGACCGGAGGAATATGAACGGTTAGTGAGGGAAGGGAATTTGCAGAAGATTTTAGTGCCGCGACCAACCACAAAAACATTTATCAAATGCATGGTCTTTGGCCTTTCGACCCTGGCTTTGGGATTGGCCATGATCATTGCCATTTTTGCCACTTTTCTTATGATGCCCAAATAATGCGAATGTTACTAATTTTTGCCACTTTTAGCTGTTAATGGCTTACCACAACGGAGCGAAGCGGCGATTGTTTTTTTCTGTTATTAAAGAACAACTAACCCTACGGGCGTTTTTGATTTTTCTTACGAATCGATTCGCCTTTTAATTCGATAGGCATCAGGCACAGGCCGGTCAAGGACGGCATCGGCCAAAGAGGCATTACCAATGATCTCAGCCAATTGTTTGACGGTGGAAGTAGCAACAAACCCGCTAAATATATGCTATACTCATAGCGGGAAACTTTGCCTTTAACAGAGATATCTTTATATGAGAAACCCTCTACACTCATTCGGTATCCGTGTCACGCTAGTCATCATAGCTTCCATGGTTGTCCTTGTTTTGTTGGCGGACTCTGTCATTTACCAATTTACCGTTAAGGCGCAATTCGAGGGGTTACGTTCATATCTTAAAAACATTGCCAACACTTCAGCGGCGATGATTGATGCGGAATATTTGACAGAAATTCCTTTGACTAAAGAGGGGGTCAGGACGCAAGCGTATGATATCATCAGTGAACAGCTCAAGAAAATTAAAGCAGCCAACCCGAAGATTGAATATATCTATATTTTGACCCGTACAAGCGCAGGAAAGGTGTGGAAATTTGTTGTGGATTTGGACGAGACCCAGATCAATGGGACAATCCAAAGGGGTTCTGCACCAGGGACTTCTTATGATGCCAGCAGGTTTAGTCAAATGATTAAAGGGTTTGATTCTCCTTCCGCCAATCTCAAATTAGAAAAAGATGAGTGGGGAACGACTCTTTCAGGGTACGCGCCTATCCGTGATAATTTAGGCAAGCCCATCGCGGTATTGGGTGTCGATATGGATGCCAGGGACATTTATGCCATGGAGACCCAAATCCGTCAAAGATCCGTGTTGCTTGTTTTGGTAGGGATACTTTTTGCCACTCTGCTGGGGTTTTTTATTTCTAACAGGGTCATTTGACCGATCAACCAGCTCAAGGCGGGCATTGAGTATATCAATGAAGGGCATTGGCACCATCAGGTGCGGGTGGTTGGCGATGATGAAATCGCCCAGCTGGCCCAATCTTTTAATAATATGTCTCAAG
>JAJXTI010000120.1 GCA_021783915.1 bacterium | reverse complement strand
TCATCACTGCCCCTTTTTGTTCTTTGACAGTTGGGTGCGTGTGTAAATAGGCAATCAACGCCGAAGCAACCGAACCAGTACCACAAGCAAGGGTTTCGGCCTCCACTCCACGTTCATAGGTACGCACGGCCACCATGCTGTTAGAAGACTGTCCTGTCACCGGCGAGGCAAGTTCCACGAAGTTCACATTGGTGCCGCGTGGAGCAAAGCGGGGATGGTTGCGGATAAGACGGCCCAAACTGTTGACATCCACCTCCTGCAACCCTTCAACAAAAACGACCGTATGGGGGACCCCCGTATCAATATAATCCACCTGCATTTTCTGACCCGCAATAGTAATGTTGAGCCCTGACATATAATCTTTAGGTTCAGACAGGCGCACGCGGGCCTCTTCACCTTGGGCTTCAGCCAAAATCTCGCCCGCTAAAGTTTCCATCCCGAAAAGTTTCTTTGTTGGGTAGAAGTTGGCCACAATGTAAGCGGCCATGCAACGGGCCCCGTTGCCACACATTTCAGCCTCAGAACCGTCGGCATTGATAATGCGCATGCGATAATCCGATGTTTTGGATTTATCAAAAATCAAAACACCGTCCGCCCCTACTCCTGTTTGCCTGGCGCAAACATCTTTAGTAAATTTGATATAATCCAAATTGGCCTGAGGTTCAATGACGATAAAGTCATTGCCCGCACCGACCATTTTTACGAAAGGAACTTTAACCATTTAAAAACCTCGGTAATCTTTCACCTTTCATTAAGTCCTTGAAAGTTTCTCGTTCTTTGACGATTTCAAATTTATTGCCACGGACCATGACTTCCGGTACACGGCCACGGACATTGTAATTGCTCGACATCACATAGCCATAAGCTCCGGCACTCATAACCGCCAGCAGATCACCTCTGCCTACTTTAGATAAAAAACGGCCATGCGCAAAAAAGTCGCCGCTTTCACAAATAGGGCCTACCACATCCACTTTAAACTTAGGAGCCCTGGTCTGTTTAACCGGCACAATCTCGTGATAGGCATCATATAAAGTCGGACGGATCAAATCATTCATGCCGCCATCGACAATGACAAATTTTTTGACCCCGTTGTCTTTGACATAAACAACCTTGGTGACAAAAATACCCGCATTGCCCACAATAAAACGGCCAGGCTCCATGATAATCTTTAGGCCCGTCTTCTTTAAGATAGGCAACACTTTATCCGCATAGGCCTGGGCGGTTTGCGGATTTTCATCTTTGTAAATGATCCCTAAACCACCGCCAATATCCAAATATTCAATGTCAATTCCTTCCTGGCGCAATTGATCGATAAAAATAACCACCTTTTTAATGGCCCCCACGAACGGCGCCCCTTCGGTAATTTGCGACCCGATATGGATATGCACGCCATTGACTTTGACATGACTATATTTCTTCTGGGCCTTAAAAATTTGCCGCGTCGTACGTAAATCAATGCCGAATTTCTTCTTCAAAGAACCGGTATGAATATAATCGTGCGTTGGTGCCGGCACATCGGGGTTGATACGCAAAGCCGCCTGGACATACCTTTTCATTTTCCTGGCAATACGATTGATTTCTACTAATTCAGGCTCGCTTTCAACATTAAAAAGCAAAATACCTGTTTTTATGGCCAGGGCGATTTCTTCCTCGGTCTTCCCAACGGAGGCGAAAACGATTTTCTTTGGATCCGACCCTACCAACAAGGCCTTTTTAAGTTCCCCAACCGAGACAATATCAATGCCTGCGCCCAAATCAACCAAACTCTTGATCACTGCTGAGTTGCCATTAGACTTCATGGCAAAACAGATGATCGGATTAAGCGGTGCGAATGCCCGCTGGATTTTAAGGAAATGGTCCGTTAAGGTCTTGTAGCTATACAAATAAAAAGGTGTACCGACAGATTTGGCAATCGTCGAGACCTTTATATTCTCGCAACAAAGTTCACCGTTTTTAACATGAAAATCATGCATGTAACCTCTCACTCCAAAGATGCAATTGTTTAGCCACCAAATCGGGGTTCGTTGAGCCCAACGAAGCTTTAATTTTAACAGACGTTTGGGGATTAAAAAGTTTTTTTACGTCTTCGCCAAACAACGGATGATAGCCTTTAAGCTGATCCGCTTCCAAAGACGCGATAGATACCCCCCTATCTAAGCACTCCCTAACGATTTTTCCCAAAATATCATGCGCATCCCGATACGAAACTCCTTTTTTTATCAAATAGTCCATCACATCCACGGTAAAAAAACTTTCGTCCTTGGTTTTCCAGGCCGCAGAAGGCTTCTTTACCTTTAACGTAGTAAAAATCCCGGCCACGACTTTCAACATTGCCTCAATGGTTTCAACCGTATCGAATAACGCGGGTTTGTCCAGTTGCATGTCCCGATTATAAGTTAAGGGCAAAGCCTTCATAAGAACATGCAGTTCCATCAAGCGGCCGATAACCTTACCCGTTGAACCACGCACCAACTCCAATACATCGGGATTTTTCTTATGCGGCATGATGGATGATCCGGTACAAAAAGCACTATCGATATCCACTAAATTAAACTCTTTGGATGCCCATAAAATGAGGTCTTCGGATATACGCGACAAATGATTGGCTGCGATGGAGCAAGTACTGACAAGCTCTAAAACAAAATCCCTGTCAGAGACCGCATCCATGCTGTTGGCCGCGGTTTGCGCAAAACCCAGTAATTTGGTGATATACTGCCTGTCCGTCTTGAGCGACGTACCTGAAAGCGCGCAAGAGCCCAAAGGCATGATATTCGTCCGCTTAAAGCAATCGCATAAACGCCCCTTGTCCCTCTCAAGCATCTCGACATACGCCAACATGTGGTGCGCCAAAAGCACCACCTGGGCGGACTGTAAATGCGTATACGCCGGAATAATCACTTCCTGGTTGTTTTTAGAAAACCCGACAATGGCCTTTTGTAATTCAGTGGTTTCATTGACGAGGTTCATCAAATGATGAAGGCAGTACAACTTTACGTCCAGGACGACCTGATCATTACGGGAACGGGCCGTATGTAATTTATCCGCGGGTTTACCGATAGCTGCCTTTAGCCTGTTTTGAATATCGGTATGAATATCCTCAGCCTTGGTATCATATTTAAACTTGCCTGATTCAATCTGGATCAACAGTTTCTTAAGGCCGGCTATGATCTTGGCAGCATCGCTTTTAAGAATGATTCCCTGTTTGCCCAGCATCTGGGTGTGAGCTATCGAACCAATCACATCATATTTAGCCAAACGATGGTCGTAACTAATGCTGAAGGTAAATTTGTCAGCCAGCGGATCAGACTTCTTGTCAAACCGTGCTCCCCAGAGTTTTCTCATAAGATCCTCACTTGGTTTTTCTTAAAGCTAATGCAAAATCCATACAATAACGTTCTAAATCAATCAACGAAACCTGATAGGTATTGGTAGCTGCGTATTGGTCAGCCAATAATTCACGAAAACGGCAGGTTTCTTTCAATCGTCCTTGCCAGCGTTTATCCGCCATAGTTAAATCCACCAGATCAAAGGCTCTTTCAATGCTCTTATTGCAAGCGGCTTCATCCCCGCGGCCGCGCCACACACGCGCACGAGACACCTCACTAGCTATATGTCCCATCTGCTCATACAAAGAAAATTTTGACCAACGAGAACTATCCATCATATGAATCAATTAAAGAATCAACCAACGTTTTAATTTGCTGTCGTAATCCTTCGTCTTTGACTTCCGGATAAAAATTACCCTGTTTGGGACGAATATTAATCAATGATGTATATTCAAGCCTTTGTTCCCTGCTTCTAGCAGGAAAAATATTAAAACCCCATAAATTGACCTGATGGGAACCCTGCTTTAAAAGAACCTCTTCACAATCCGCGTGCAAATCACCTCCTAAGGCAATAATTTTATTTTGAAGGTCAACCACACCCTTAACCATGTCTCCATAAGTAGTTTCGGCAAGTGTCTCGAGTTCATTCTTAGATATTTTTGTTTTTAAGACTTTAATATTCATTTAGTATGGCATTCCCCAAAGTCGAATGAACCCTTCAGACAGTTTAGGATTAAATGTATCCTTGTCCCCGTAAGTCGCCAATTCTTCTTTGTAACGAGAATAAGGCGATGTACGGCCAGCCACGTTACAGCTTCCCTTGTACAACTTCAAACGCACCACGCCAGAGACCCGTTCCTGTGTTTTATTAACGAACGCATCCAACTGATGTTTCAACGGCGTCTCCCACAATCCGTAATAAGTTAACTCGGCATAGCGGGGAGAAATCAATTCCTTATAGTGCAAAGTTTCACGATCAAGGACCATCGCTTCCAATTCTTTATGCGATGTAATCAAAAGCGTCCCTGCGGGATTTTCATAAATCTCACGGGACTTAATACCCACCAGACGGTTTTCCACCATATCCACCCGACCTACTCCATTACGTC
>JAJXTI010000023.1 GCA_021783915.1 bacterium | reverse complement strand
CGCTTGAGTCCTGTCGAGTGCCAGAGCCTGATCCGCTGCCGGAACCTGACCCGCTGCCTGTTCCTGTCCCGGTACCTGTTCCTGTTCCGGTCCCTCCGCCTGAACCCGATCCACTGCCAGAGCCTGACCCACTGCCGGAACCTGACCCACTGCCTGAACCCGATCCACTGCCAGAGCCTGATCCGCTGCCAGAGCCTGAGCTACAACCTACAATAACATTACAAGTTGATCCCATGCCGTTAGGATTACTACACGTCGTACAAGAAGGACAATTTATTCCACAAGAATTACCGCAATTATCAACCCCACATTGACCACATGTGGAAGGATCATCCACACAAGTTATTTCACAGCAGGCTTTTATGGCCTCCACTCCATTAGGAAGTTGAACATCAAATGGTGAAGCCTTAGAATCACTTGTAGGTACTATTTGACTCTCCTGTACCCCTCCTTGCTTATCTATGTATTTGACCTTTTTGGGATCTGATGGGTTGGCCCTAGCAAACTTAAAAGTTACATTATTCCCTTGGTTATCTTTTGCATATCCGTCCAAGCCGCTGAAACAGGGACCCCCACCGTCTACACAACAGGTTGCTTCATTAGCCGTAGAACATCTGGGGATAGCAGAACCTCTGCCAGCAAAAGATTTTGGCGTAGTGAAATTTAAAAACAACACCATCAGTGCAAGCGTGACCAAAATAAAAATTGTACGATTTTTAACCATAAGAAATTTATGGATTTACACAACCAGGACCGGCATCTACATACCAAATCCAACCATTCTGAACGTTATTAGGATTGTCTTGTGTATGACAAGGTACCCTCAGGCCCGTTGTGACAGTTGTGTAATCATAAAACCCCGTAGGTGATGGGTAATACGTGCTGATATTCAATGAACTCGCGTAAACTTTCACTCCCCATATAACCAACATAAATACCGGGATAGCCAGTAATAGTTGATAGGGTTTATAGAATTTCATACAAACCTCCTCCTGAAGGAGCTTTCAGCTAATTTGGTGTTTTTACTACTGATAGTATATCCACATCAAACCAGCATGAGCCAATCCATACGGCCCAGGTGGTTCCGGACAAAAACCACCACTTGGATGCTGGTAACAATAACTACCATAATAAGGAATTTGAAGGCCTATATTGACGCCTAAATTTTGGAAATAACCCGAGGGGGCCGGGTAATAAGTGCGCATTTGTAAGGTGCCCGCGTAAATCTTCATACCCCAGACACAAAAAATAAGAATTGCGACAATAAGAACAATGAGATATGAATTCATTAGGCCTTTACTTAAGCTCTAGAAACCTGTTTTTTACTCCTATAATAGAATATATCTTATAATTAAAAAAAAACAAGATAAAGAAGCATTAAAAAAATCTTACCAAATTATCCAATCAAGGCCGGTTTGCTTGAGTATTATCTTGGAACGGCATATCAGAATTAGTCTCCTCGGACTCATAATACTCTTGGTCATCCGGGCCATAACCTTCGTCTTTATTAATTTGTTGGTTTTCTATATCTTCTGAATCTTCAGCCATTTGCTGTGCTGATGAATTAACTGCGGGATTGGTTTGACTTTGATCTTTGGACAAGGACAAAGAAGTTGTGCTCCATAAAACTAAAACCAAAATTGATAAAACTTTTACCATATCACCCTCCAAAAAACTAACGCGTCATCTGATACCTTTATAGATGAAAAAAAGTCCAATAGCAAGCAAAATCCACCCGCAAATTTGTTTGATACGTAAAAGCCATGCCCCCGACTTAGGTAAACGGCTTAAAAGACCGCTAAATGTGCCGACCAAAATCAAAGAAAAACCCACCCCATAGGCAAAAACAAACATTAAACTCACTCCATGAACAATATTTTGCCTGGAAGCCACATACACCAACAGCGAAGCTAACACGGGGGCAGTACAAGGCCCCACAACCAAGCCGGCAACCATACCGAAAATTACTACGGACCATAAACTATCTGCTTTAAACCTATGAACCCTTCCTAACGATAAAGAGGGCAAAGATATTTTGTCAAACATCACAAAAGCAAAAAAAACCAACAAAGAACCTATAATAAAATAAAAAATCACACTATTTTGAATCTGCCCAAAAATCCTTCCTGATAAGGCGGCCACTACAGCTAAAACGGAATAAACGATGGCCATACCCAATACATATAACAATGATAAAACAAACCCATGCCAACGCCTTCCCGTTGTGTTAGCTCCGGCAATAAAACTGGCCGTAATAGGCATGACCGGGTAGACACAAGGGGTAAAACTGACCAACACCCCTGAACTAAAAGCGATAAAATAATCAGAAATGGAACCGGTTAAATGCATAATTTAAGATGATTCCTGATAATCATATTCCGCGTTAACTTCCCATATATTGTTCTTGGATTTTCTGTTCGATGCGATATTGTCCACCGCCGTCATGGCCGCAAGCATGGAATGGTCCTGGTTGTTGTATTTATGCATGCCGTTTCTACCGATTAAAAAAAGGTTTTCTATGCCATCCGTAAAATTCTTTATGGTATCGAACTGGTCATATGTCCCTGTATAAGCGGGATAAGCTTTCGGTATGCGTATCACTGTTCCATCAAGCACATCTTCTTTTTTAACAATCCCAATCGAAACAAGCTCATCAATGGCAAACTGCATAAATATTCCGTCTTCTTTGTTCCATAACTCATCGCCTTCGTTACAAAAATATTCCAGCCCTAACCATACTGTATTAGGGGCTTTGACCAAATACGGGCTCCAATTATTAAATATTTGCATCCGGCCAATTTTTACGTGTTTTTCCTGGATGTATATCCAATTGTCTGAAGTAATTTCCTGATTGTTTAATTTCTTGACCAATAACCCGACTGTAATAAAATCACGGTATTTAAGCCCCTGGGCCACTTGTAAAACATTATCCGCAACAGCAGGTTCAATGGACGTGATGAGTTCTTTAACAGGCATGGTTGATAAAAAATAATCTCCTGATTGGATTCTGGTTTCCCCTGTAGACAAATTTTTAATTTTAATTCCGGTAACAGCGCCATCCTCCATCACCAAGTTTACGACCTGATGGCGCAAATATATTTCTGCTCCTTTAGCCCTCACAATTGCTGCGACTTCTTCCCACATTTGGCCCGGCCCTAACTTCGGGTAAAGAAACTTCTGAATAAGGCTCGTTTCTACATCTTCCCGGGTTACTTTCGGAGGGAAAACCTGTTTGACCATATGCGCAAATACTTTGCTGATAGAAAGGTTCTTAATGCGCTGGGCCCCCCACTGCGGGGCTATCTGGACACAAGGAGTCCCCCATACTTTTTCCGTATAATCTTTAAAAAAAGTATCGTAAAGCTCTTGGCCGAACCTATTAATAAAGAAATCTTCCAAAGATTTTTCTCTTCTGGGAAAAATCTTTGAAAATAAATAACTGAGCCCGATTCTTACCATCCTCATAAAACCCAAATTAGACATGGTCCTAATGTTCAATTCAAGCGGGTATTCAAAAAACTTCCCTTGAAAAAATATACGGGAAAGCCTGTTACGTATCAACATGACCTTATCTGTTTTATCCGGGTCGACCCCATCATCGACTGTCCTCACTTGTGTGCTTTTATGGTGATAATGTATGGTTATTTTGGAACCCTGTTTTAAAACTGTATTTTCTATGGGAAGAATGCGTTGCCACCATTCTAAAATCCGCTCTGATTTGGAAAAAAACCTGTGCCCACCTACATCCATTCTGTTACCTTTGTAATTTATTGTTCTGGCCAGACCTCCCAAGCGGTCACTCATTTCGTATACGATGGGCTTGATATTTGGACTCTTCCTCAAAAATTCATACACAGCGGTAAGCCCGGCAGGACCCGCCCCGATGATGATTGCCGTCTTAGAAGGTTCATTTCTTGTCATAAAAAATTATCTTAACTGATTAAACAATAACAGTCTTTTTTCTTAGGACCATTTGTTAATTGTTTATTAACAGGACCTGCGTTTCGTAATCAATGCCCCCGGGCCGAATCGAACGGCCAGCCTAGACGTTAGGAGTGTCTCGCTCTATCCAAGTTGAGCTACAGGGGCAAAACTACCGAAAACAATCAAATTTACATTCAGAAAAGTTTAAACCAGTCTCTTCGCTTTCATGGAGGGACCGGGGCAAAATTTCTACTTTTTCCTATACGGTTCAAGCGACTTTAAATATTCTATTGGTGGATTATACCCTAAAAGCCGGGCTTCCTCCAAATAATGAATGGCTCCGACAAAATCTCTGGATTTAAATGAAAGAATCGATAAATTTACAAAAGCATTCTGGTGGTTTTTATTGATACTAACCGTTTTTAAATAAGAGGCAATGGCTTCGGCGTTCTGTCCCAAGGCGGCATATATATTACCGATATTATAATAACCTTCTGCCAGCTGAGGGTCGTATTCCACGGCCTTTTCATAATAATTAAGAGCTCCTTTTAAATCCCCTGCCGACTCGTTTAGATAGCCTAAATTAAAATATGCCCCCGCATTGGTAGGGTCCACATCAATAGTTTTTTGATAAAGCATACGCGCGTGCTCCACATCTCCCAAAGAATTATAAACGACCCCCATATTTAAATATCCCAAGGCAAACCTGGAATGGTAATGAATCAATTGTTGATATAACCCTAAGGCCGTTTTAAAATCCCCCATTTCCTGATAACGATTTGCCAAGTTATACAATGCTTTTTCATAAGTGGGGTTAAGTTCCAGTGCTTTTTTGTAAAAACGGATGGCCTCTTCATAACCGCCCACCTGCTCGTACAGAAAGCCCAAGTTGAAATAATCTACCGAGGTATATTTCTTACGTTTTGACAAATCTTCATACGCCGATAAGACCTCTTCACGTTGTTCTTTGTATTCTTTCTCCCCGGGGTGGTTGACAATGGCCTTACTGTAAGCATCCGTGATATTCACATACACATCCTCATCGTCAGGATAAATCTTTAAAAGACGGTTAAAAGTGTCTATGGATTGTTGTGGTTTATTCATCCTTTGATATAAAAGGCCCAAACTAAAAAGAATGTCTTTGTTCTTACTGTCAATGGCCAAGGCCTTATTGTACAAGACAAGGGAATCATCAAACCTATCAAGGTCCTGATATAGATTTGCCAAATTATAGTAAGCGCTTACATATTGGTTATCCATAGCAATCGCCTTTTTATAAAGCGCAATGATCTCCCGGACCTTTTTAAGATTATCTTTATCAACAGCTATTTTATGTTCGTCAGCTCCCTTGGCCATTAAATCCATATACGCGCGATAATCATTCTCTGCCTGTTGGTACTCGTTTACATTCCTTAAAGCACCGGCCAAATTGTTGAAGGCAACCGGATGAGGCAGCACTTGCAGTTGATGTTTCCATAAACTGACTGTGTCCCGCCAAACGAAATTTTGATTATAAGTTATCAGCATTAGCCCAAGCACCAATGTAGTCACAGCCACAGAAAAAAGATAGCGGACAATGGGCTCTTGAGTCTTTAAAAATTGATAAAACCGGCTGATACCTAGAGCCATCAAAAGACATAATCCCAAAGAAGGCAAGTAAAAAAAGCGGTCAGCAACAACGTTGATGCTTCCCGCTTCGTTAAAACGCAGTAAAAAAAAGATCGATAGGACATAAAAAGCAAAGGCAAAGGTCAACAATGTGGTTTTACGTTTTAACCACACACCGATAATCAAAACTATAGATATCAATAAAGCCAAACAATAAACTAAAGAAAAAAAACTTATTGGTTTTGGTAAGACATAAACAGGAATAGAGACCAACGGAACAAAAAATTGCTTAATATAAAAGACAAAAGACCATGCCCCAACCAAAGGAGCTTGGGTGATATTTAATAAAAACAGCGGAACATGGGCTTTATAAGCCGACCAAGCTGTAGCTACCGCTATCAAGAAATACGGCCACTTGTCTTTAACATGAACACCTTTGCCCTTGTACCAATCGATTAAAACCATCACCAGAGGAAGACTTAAAGCCGCGGGATTGGCCAACATGCTTAAAACACAAAAAACGAAGCTTGCCCCAAACTTGCCTTTTTGGTAATTGACTAAAGAAGCCATATAAAACAAAGCATAAAGCAAATCCTTACGCCCACTGATCCAGGCGACTGGTTCCACCTTAGTTGGATGAAGCGCAAAAATCAAGGCCCCTAAAAAAGCTTCCCATGAATTCAACCCCAAAGTCATGGCAAAAAGAAAAACTAAAACCACTACAGCTATATGGAGAAGCAAATTATCCAAATGATAAATAAAAGGGTTAAGTCCAAAGAGACGATGTTCCAAAGAAAAAGACAGGCTTGTTACAGGTGTGTAGGCGCCATTGATACGTTGTTTTAATAATGCTTTAATATGAGGCAGGTCAAAGTCCAAGACATTGGTATTATTGGCCAGATATTTATCGTCATTCCAATTGATAAATTTGGCCTTTAAGACAGGACTAAATACCAAAAAAGTAAGTACGACCAGCAAACCGATAAGGAATATATTTCTTTTTTGAGGAGGTACAATTGAAGATAAAAACATGAGGTGTTTAGTATTGGATAACCGAATAAATCGGCAGATCTTTAAGGCGTTCTTTACCTTTAAGAAACTGTAATTCCACCAAAAAAGCCACACCCACAATTTTAGCTCTTTGGGCCTTGATTAAATCCGAAACGGCTTTAATTGTTCCGCCGGTCGCCAACAAATCATCTATAATCAAAACGCGGGCATTGGGTTTAAGGGCGTCCTCATGGATTTCCAAAGTGTCCGTACCATATTCCAATTGGTAGGTAACACTTTTGGTCTTGTAAGGCAATTTACCCTTTTTACGCACGGGTATAAAGCCGGCCCCTAATTTATACGCCAACGCGGAACCAAAAATAAACCCACGGGCCTCCACTCCAACCACGTATTCGATACGTTTTTCTTTAAACTTATGCGCTAAAGTGTCTATAGATTTCTTAAAGGCGTCCTTATTCTTAAGTAATGTTGAGATGTCCTTAAAAATAATCCCCTCTTGGGGAAAATTAGGAATATCACGGATATGTTTCTTTAAGTCGGTGATTCTCATAAGTCCTCCGTACGGAAGATTAAATTTGCCCTACACCTTAGCCATGGATTCTGCTTTGATCAATCTTGCTGATAGGACTTCTTTGTAAGGTAGTTTGGCCTTACCGTGGCTGATTTGATAAAGAATTTCCAGACCTAAACGTCCCATTTCAATAAGCGGTTGGGCGACTGTTGCCAATTTGACCGGGCTATGGACATTTAACGGGTTATCGTCAAACCCACAAATGGACAGGTCCTCCGGGATACGAATCTTCTTGGTCTTGGCCACATCAATGGTCTCTAAGGCCATTACGTCGGAAGCGGCAAAGATTGCCGTGGGTTTTTCCTTGAGTTTGAGCAGTTCTTGGGCCGCGGATCTGGCCGGGGTTCTTAAAAACCCGCCTGTCTTCACGTAAGTCTTATCAGCCACAATGTTGTGCTTGGCAAGCGCGTCATAATAACCATCCAAACGCGCTTGGCCGGCTTGGGTCGACAAATCACCCGCAATGGTGGCAATTTGCTTGTGCCCAAGCTTGATGAACTCTTCCACCACTTTAAAGGCCGCTTCATAATTATTAACGGCAATATAATTAATCGGTTCATCCAACACATTATTAAGCACCATGCACGGCATCCCGCGGTTAATGGCCTTTTTGACAATTTCAATATCATTATCAATATCGGCAAATAAAATCCCATCGACACTCTTACGGTCTAACAGGGTAGGGTCAAGCCATGTGCTGTGGTTGGAACGGTCGGTGATGTGCACCAAAAAATCCACATTCAAACGGCTGGCGGCCAAATTAACACCCTTGGTGATTTCTCCCGTGTAAAAGGAATGAAAAATATCTTCAAAGCGCGGTAATATCAAAACAAAAATTGGCTTGCGTTTAATAGACATAACTAATCCTTAAACCTCCTCTTGTTCTTTCAGGGTCTGTTTCAATTTACCAATAATCAGTTCTTCAATCTGGCGTACACGTTCACGGGAAAGGCCAAGTTTACGTGCGATTTGGGCCAACGTATAGTTTTCTCCATCTGTTAGACCATAGCGCATTTCAATAATTGTCCGCTCGCGCGGGTCCAAACAGTTTAGCAGGGCCCGTGCCCGCTCTTTATTAAAGAACAGTTCCACCTGCTCATCAGGGGCGGCCAAGGATTCATCTTCGAGGACATCCATGACTTGTCCATCGCTATCTTCCCCTAATGGCGCATCCAGACTTGACATCTTGGTGATTGCCGTTTCCAGATCTTTAACCCTGTCGACGGTAATCTTCAGTTTCTTAGCCACCTCGGAGGTGCTGGGTTTACGGTGCATCTTCTGGGTCAATTTCTCCACCAGTTTACGGTATTTGATAATCTCTTCGTTTAAATAAACCGGAACGCGGATCATTTTGCCCTGATCGATGATGGCCCTTGAAATCCCCTGTTTAATCCACCACGCGGCGTATGTAGAAAAACGAAAGCCTTTGTCGGGGTCAAATTTATCCACCCCGCGCATAAGGCCGATATTGCCTTCTTCGATCAAGTCGCTGAGAGCTATCCCCAAATTTACATACCGTTTGGCAATGGAAATAACCAAACGCAGATTGGAGCGAATCATTTTCTCTCGGGCCGCTTTGTCGCCTTTTTTGATACAGCGGGCCAATTCGACTTCTTCCTCAGCTGTCAAAAGAGGGATATTCTTGATGTCTTTAAGATATGATTTAATAGGATCCATGACCGCGGTTATTATGTCATCGCTATTTAAGCAAAGCAACTTTAAATTTAAAATTACTTTGCTTGAATAGACTGACCTGACATTACTTTTTCCTAACAGTTTTTTTCACAGATGAAACTTTGACTAAAGCTGCTTGCGCGGCCGCTAAACGTGCGATAGGCACACGATACGGTGAACAAGAAACATAATTCATCCCTGCTCTATGGCAGAACTTCACGCTTTCTGCCTCCCCTCCGTGTTCACCGCAAATACCTACTTTCAGGTCTTTGCGTACCGAACGGCCGCGTTCAATGCCCCATTTGACCAGCATGCCAACGCCATTCTGGTCTAAACTCTGGAATGGATCATCCTTAAAAATACCTTTTCCACCATCTTTTTCCGTCGCTACATAAACCGGCAGAAATCGTCCGGCATCATCGCGGGAAAGACCTAATGTCATTTGAGTCAAATCATTGGTCCCGAAACTAAAGAATTCGGCGACTTCGGCCAATTGGTCCGCTAACAAAGCAGCGCGCGGAATTTCAATCATTGTCCCGACCATGTACGGTAATTTTATTCCCGCTTGCTTGATAAGCCTGTCCGCAACGATCCGGGTCTGTACTTCAAGGATTTTGAGTTCCTTCTTCTCGATCGTCAAAGGATGCATGATTTCCGGGAACACTTTAATGCCTTCCTTACGGCATTTGATGGCAGCTTCAATAATAGCTGTCACCTGCATATCCAAAATCTCCGGATAAGTAATACACAAACGGCAGCCGCGATGGCCTAACATAGGGTTAGACTCATGCAGCTGTTCACAACGATGTTTAATTTTTTCAGGAGGAATTCCCGTAATTTTACTGAGTTTTTCTACACCGGCATCATCCTTGGGTGTAAATTCATGTAACGGCGGGTCAATTAAACGGATTGTGACTGGATAGCCGTCCATCGCCTTGAAAATGCCATAGAAATCATCCCGCTGAAATGGCAAAAGCCTGGCTAAAGCCGCCTTGCGAGTTTCTACGCTCTCGGCAACAATCATCTCCTGTATGGCCAAACGACGTTCTTCCGTGTCGAAGAACATATGTTCTGTGCGGCAAAGACCGATACCTTCAGCCCCCATCTTAATGGCATTGACAGCATCATAAGGAGTGTCTGCATTGGTACGGACTTTAAGTGTACGGAAACTATCCGCCCATTTCAAAATCGTATAATAGGCTTCCGGTAACTCAGGATCTTTCAAGGGCAGGTCCCCGATATAAATTTCGCCGGTGGAACCATCCAAGGTAATATAATCACCCTGCTTGATGGTCTTGCCGCCAATGGCCATTTCCTTTTTATCATAATTAATATTTATTACCTCACACCCGACGATACAGCACTTGCCCCAACCACGGGCCACCACTGCCGCATGACTGGTCTTACCGCCGGTGGCGGTTAAAATACCTTTGGCCGCATGCATACCACCAACGTCTTCCGGAGAGGTTTCTTTACGGACCAAGATAACCCTATCACCTTTGGCTGCCATTGCTTCTGCTTCAGCTGCAGTAAAGACAACTTTACCAGCGGCGGCACCTGGGACCGCGTTGATCCCACTACCGAGCTTTATATCTTTAAGTTGCTGAAAACTGACTTTCTTTGTATCGATGACCGGATAAAATAAACGCTCAATATCATCGGATGTAAGACGTCCGACAGCCTGCTCTTTAGAGATAACAGGTTTGACGGCTTGCTCGGCGTATCTCTTAGGGAGATAACCTTTCTTAACCAGGTCATTGGCCTGGGCTTTGCTCAAAAGCGGCTTGGTCGCGTGATCCAAAGCAATTTTAAAGGCCGCGGCCGGAGAACGTTTACCTGTACGGCATTGAAGCATGTACAATGTCTCATCTTCGACGGTAAATTCCAAGTCCTGCATTTCTTTATAATAAGATTCAAGAATGGCACGCACGGCACAAAGCTGATCATAGGCTTTAGGCATTGTCTCATGCAAAGTAGACAACTTTAATGGTGTACGGATACCCGCCACGACGTCTTCCCCTTGAGCATTGATCAAATAATCACCATAAAAAGTGTTCTCTCCGGTATTCGGATCACGGGTAAAGCAAACACCTGTACCACTCTTGTCGCCTTTGTTACCGAAAACCATTTGCACGACGTTGACGGCTGTGCCTTTAAGGTCGGTAATTTTCTCAACCCGACGGTAGGTCACAGCTTTCTCCGCTTCCCAACTGTTAAACACCGCCATGATAGCGCCCCATAATTGCTTCCACGGATCTTGGGGAAATTCTTCGCCCTTGTTCTTCTTATAAAAAGCCTTGAACTGCTCACATAACTCTTTAAGTTTTTCCGCGGGAATTTCAGGATCAGTTTTAACACCGATACTGTGCTTCATCTCATGCAGCATATCTTCCATCGGCTGCTTGGAAAGCCCCATGGCAGTACTGGAAAACATTTGAATGAAACGGCGATACGCATCATAAGCAAAACGCGCATTACCGGTTTTCTTGGCCAAACCCTCAACGGATTTATCATTTAACCCTAAATTTAAAATCGTCTCGAGCATCCCAGGCATCGAACGCGCCGCACCGGAACGTACAGATACGAGCAATGGGTCATTAGAATCACCTAATTTTTTACCGGTAGCTTTTTCTAATTTGAACACCGCATCACGGACTTCCTTGTCGAGACCGGCAGGAAGTTTACGTCCCAATTTGTAATACTCTTCGCACGTTTGGATGGTAAGAGTAAAACCAGCGGGAACCGGGATTCCAATACTGGTCATTTCCATAAGGCCAATGCCTTTGCCTCCCAAAACATTTTTAGTTAAATCCTCACCTTTAGCTTCCGCCTTACCGGCGCCGTAAAAAAATACATGCTTTTTTGACATTACTACTGCCCTCTTTCTGTTATTTTTAGAATGATTAATAATGAATTTTTCCATCATAAGGGGAGTCCGCCCTTACGAAAAATTATCCTGTAAATACTGTTTTAGACCATCCAGCGAGACCCTATCTTGTTTCATGGTATCGCGATGGCGCACCGTCACCTGTTGATCTTCCAAAGACTGTACATCCACCGTGACACAAAAAAATGTCCCCACCTCATCTTGTCGCCGATATAATTTGCCGATGGCTGCCGTATCATCGTAGACACACACGATGTCTTTTTGTAAATCACCTTTGATTTTCTTGGCCAAGGCCACAATCCCCTCGTTCTTTTTTAACAAAGGCAAAACGGCCACTTTAATGGGGGCCAACTTATGGTGAAATTTCATGACCACTCGCGTCTGGTCATTAACCTGTTCCTCATGATAGGCGTCGACCAAAAATGCCAAGGTCGCACGGTCACACCCCCCTGAAGGTTCAATGACATAGGGATAAAACTTTTCATTGGTAACCGGATCTTGGTATTGCAAATCCTTACCTGAAAACTGTGAATGTTGTCTTAAGTCATAGTCGGTACGGTTGGCGATTCCCTCTAGTTCTGACCAGCCAAAAGGAAATTTATATTCGACATCGGTACAGCCAGCGGCATAATGGGCCAACTCCTCTTTGCCGTGCTCGCGCAATTGCAAATTCTCTTTTCTCATGCCTAAATCAATATACCAATTAAAACGGGCCTGGATCCATTCCTTATATTTGTCCGGCGCTTCCGATGGACGGCAAAAATATTCTATCTCCATCTGTTCAAACTCACGGGTACGGAAGGTGAAATTACCTGGTGTGATTTCATTACGAAATGATTTTCCAATTTGAGCGATGCCAAAGGGGAGTTTACGATGAGTGGCATCTTCCACATTGGCAAAATTGACAAAAATCCCCTGCGCGGTCTCAGGCCGCAAATAAACGACTGAAGAAGAGTCCTCCATGGCCCCAACATTGGTTTTAAGCATCAAATTAAAGGCGCGGGGTTCGGTAAATTCCGTCGAACCACAATCAGGACATTTGCCTTTGAGGTGGTCCTGACGGAAACGGCGTTTGCATTTTTTACAATCAACTAAGACATCAGTAAAATTATCTGTGTGTCCCGAAGCTTTCCAAGTGGTGGGATGCATCAGAATGCTGGCATCAAGACCGACTACATCATCATGAAAATGCACTACGGCCTGCCACCAAGCCGTTTTGACATTGCGTTTAAGTTCAGCACCCAATGGACCATAGTCCCAAGCGCCGTTTAGACCGCCGTAGATTTCGGAAGATTGAAAAATAAAACCCCGTCGCTTGCATAAAGCGACGATTTTATCCATTAAATCAGAATTATTCATTGATGCAGTTCTACGCCTTGCTAAAGGACAATTTCATAAAAAATCTTAAGGAAACCAGAAGGTATTATTTTATCAAAAGGAGCATAAAAAGCAACCCTTAAAACATTTTTTGTCCAGCCAAATTAAAAATGTCCTAAAACATTTTTCCGACTGCATAGGGGATGACATTTTCAAAACGCAAGATACGCTCCCCCAAACTGACCGCTTGAAAACCTTTAGATTTCAGTAAATCCACTTCAAAATCCACCAGCCCTCCTTCAGGACCTATTATTAAAACAACTCCCTCTTTGCCGACCTTAGATAAAGAATGCACTTCACCCGGATGCGCTAGGCAAGCTTTTTTATTCTTGATCAATAAGGGTAATTCGTCCTCCACAAAGGGTTTAAATCGTTTTTTAAGGATGACTTCGGGCAAAATAGTGTCCTTGGCCTGCTCTAAGCCTAAGACCAATTGCTCTTTTATAGCCTCTGGTCCCAACACTGAGGAATTCCATAAGCTTTTTTCAATGCGATTAAAATTTAAAAAAATAATCTTCTTTATACCCAAAGATGCCGCGCACAACAGCGTACGTTTAAACATTTGGGGCCTGGGTAAAGCCAAAATCAGAATTAAAGGTAAACTTTTAGGCGGCTGTTGAGACAATTGTACATCCAATTCCATGGCTTTATCAGTCAAAGAAATGACCCACCCTTTCCCCATAAGGCCGTTCATCCTCCCGACACTCAATGATTGGCCCAGTTTAACTTTAAGGACTTCTTTGGCATGAAAAAACCGTCGATCAGTTATCCGTACGTGATGGGAAGAAATAAAATCAGACTCGAAGATTAGGATTAAATTCATTACAACTTTTTGATATATGTTAACGACAGGATTAACGCTCCTGTAAGAGGTATAATAAAAAATCCAAAGCCTACGTCATTGATAGTGTACCAGGACAAACTTTCCTTATGTGACCAAAGCCAAAGGCAGCCAGTCAAAGTCATTACTCCAGCGAAAAAAACACATTGGCCACCGAATTTATTCGCTTTATACCAAATCTCCTTGTTAGAAAGGGTTTTTCGTAACCGGAAACCGTACAAACCGTTGGGAGGTATTCTATTCATAATCAATGGTATGGAAACACAAATGAATACAATTGAAGGAATAATAAAAGAAATGATAAGTTTTATTTTTAAGTCCATAATTCCTCCTCCTGCAGGGGCCTTTGGTTAATTTAATTTATTGACTTCCTCGGGCGGCATATGGAAAGAATGGGCATCATCAGGAAAACGTCCTTCTTGAACATCTTTCCTGTATTGTTTGAAAGCCTCAACAATTAAAGGGGCCAAATCTAAATACTTCTTGGAAAACTTTGGTTGAAACCTGCTGGAAAGCCCTAACAGGTCATGAAGCACTAAAACTTGTCCGTTGCAATCGACACCGGCACCTATACCTATGGTAGGGATTTTCAACTGCCTCGTGATCAACGCTCCCACTTCCCTAGGGACACACTCCAGCACCATACTAAAACAACCCTTCTGAGCAAGAACTCCGGCGGCTGCGATAATATTTTGGGCAGCTTGGGCATCTCTACCCTGTACCTTCATCTCTGGTGCAGTTTGCGGGGTCAAACCCACATGCCCCATGACAGGTATGCCGGCCCTGACTATTGCCTGGGTTGTTTCGGGGCATTGCTTAAACCACTCTAATTTAACGGCATGACAACCCACATCCATCAGTTGCCTGGCATTACCGATAGCTTCTTTGGGATTAGTCTGATACGCATCAAAAGGCAAATCCCCCACAATCAAGGCATTCTTCACCCCGCGAACGACGGCCTTGGTATGATGCAACATTTCTGCCATACCCACTTCTCTGGTAGAAGATAGCCCTAAAACCACATTGGCCAACGAATCCCCCACTAAAACAATGTCCACTCCCGCCTCATCGGCCATACAGGCCATGGGATAATCGTAGGCTGTAAGCATTACAATCTTCTGGTTATTCTCTTTCTTCTTAAGGATTTCTTGGACTGTCATTATTTTAAATATTCCATTATTTGTTTGGCCACAGCTTTACCGCCGGCAAAGGCTTCCACCACCGTCATGGATCCTGCCACGGCGCTTGCGACGGCAAACACTTTTTCCAAAGATGTCATGGAAGTCTTTTCATCAATCCAAAAGTGGCCATTGGAGTTGACTTTTAACTGCGGCGTCATTGTGGCCAGAAAAGAATTGGCCTTTTGGCCATTGGCTAAAATGACTGTCTGGGCCTCAAACACTATGGGTCCTTCTTTAGATGGATATAAAGACAGACCACCTAATCCTTCAACTATTTCCAGAGGGTGGCACTGCACCCCCTCAACGAGACCTTGAGGGTCGCCCATAATCTTTAAAGCTTCAAAAGGGGCCTGGATATTAATCCCTTCCTCTAACGATTCTTTCAAATCATAATTAGAAAGGCCCATTTCTTCTTCTAATCCACCAAAAACCCAATGGACCTGCTGTCCTAAACGCACCGCCATACGTGCCGCATCCAAAGCAGCATATCCTTTTCCAATAACAACTGTCCGGGTTCCTCTTATCAGATCACCGGCGCAGGACAAAACATTTGCCTTAGACAACACCTGAAGTCTCATCAAAAACTCCTCGGCATAATACACGCCGACCAAGTGTTCCCCTTGCATAGAAACAAAATTTGGCAAACTGGATCCTGTGGCCAATAGTAAAGCATCAAAGGTCCTGGCCAATTCTTCTAATGATTTCATGCGCCCGACAAAAATATTGGTATGGAGCTCCAGGCCTTGGGATTGCAATTCTTCAAACTGTCCTTCCAGGATATGTTGAGGAAGACGAAATTCTGGAATTCCATAACGTAAAACACCACCGGGCTGGTTAGCAGCCTCAAACATGACCACGTTAAGACCCGCTTTAAGCAAAAAACTCGCGGCCATCATTGCTGAGGGACCGGAGCCCACGATAGCGACTTTTTTACCGTTGGATTTTATGACAGTCTTTATTCTGGAGTTAGGCTTATGACCAAAATCCGCAGCATAACGTTCCAACGCACGAATAGCAATGGGAGAGCCTTCTTCATGAAAAATGCAGGCATTCTCACAAGGCGCAGGACAAACGCGCCCGCAAATAGCCGGAAAAGGGTTGTCTTTCTTGATTCTTTCTAAAGCGGAAACAGCGTCAGATTCACGTAAAAGACGGATAAATCCAGGGATATCAATGCCCAAGGGACATCCCTGTAAACACACCGGTTGGGCACATTGAGGACATCGGCGGGCCTCATCAGCACTTATTTTTTTGGTAAAACCCAAAGAGACTTCACGAGTGTTGCTAAGTCTTTCCTTGGCGTTCTGGTAAGCAGGTTTTGGTTGCCCCATCCTGTCTCCTTCAAAGCCTGCCTTCCCGGCAGGCAGGCTTTCATACGAATATTCAAATCTGTGAAATCTACTTCATGGCCGTTAAATTGAGGGCCATCCACACAAGCCAACTGAAAACATCCACCCACCTTTACCCTGCAAGAACCGCATAATCCAAGACCATTGGTCATATGAGGATTAAGGGTCACATAAATAGGGATTCCTTTAAGCTTGGTCATCTCTGAGGCCGCTTGCATCATATCCACTGATCCTGTGGCATAAACGCAATTGATCTTATATCTATTCAGAAGATCCTTTAATATTTCCGTCGCTAAACCTTTACGTTCATAGGATCCGTCATTGGTCGTTATAACAATTTCATCACACACCACCCGCATTTGAGACTCCAGCATCAAAACTTTTTTTGATTTGGCTCCCACGATACCGATAACTTTGTTGCCTTTTTTCTTAAGCGCCCGGCACAAGGGTAAAATCTGGGCAACCCCAATGCCGGTAGCTATAGAAACCACCAACCCAAATTTATCAATGACGGCTGGCTTGCCTAAAGGGCCGACCAAATTAAAAGGCGACTGTCCTATAGACAACTCTCCTAATGCCTTAGTTGCCAAGCCTACCTCATGGACGATTAAAGAAATCACTCCACGTTTCTCATCACTGTCAACCACGCTCATCGGAACGCTATGGGTATTGGCATTGACCTTGACCATGACAAATTGTCCCGGGGCAACTTTAGAAGCAACCATAGGGGCATGAATATCTATACGTTTAATGTCTTGAGCTAAAAGTTGTTTATGCGTGATTTTAAAATTCATGGTCAGGGGCTTAAAGTCATAAAGTTTAATAGATAATAGTTAATAATTAATACCTAAAACTGTCAATTAAAATTTCTCCACCACTAAACCAACAACAGGATTTTGAGATTAGAAAAACACTCCCGGAGGAGGGGTAGGCAGGCTGCTGGCAACCTGCAAAGCTTGTCCTGCCAGATTAACAGCGCTGCCGAATATCTGTGCAGGCAATGCTAATAGCGCACAACCACTTTGGGAAACACACAACAACAGCAGACATACAATGGCTACGATTTTCTTTGGGGAATTCATTTAATATATATCTCCGTTTCACTAACTTGCTCCCCTAAATGTAACTGTATCCCCAAGGCATGTAATCCCTCCAGACCTTTAAGAAAAGGCATAAAAACTTCATCGGAATTAAACAGCCACACCTTGGCAGATTCCGATTGATCCTGGTATTTAATAAACGTTTGGTGCAGTTCTTGCCGCTGTTGTTGGTCTGAATTTATATCTTCCAGCAAAAGTTTGGCCTGTGAAGTCAAATTATCGATATTCGCCTGTTCATTTTCTTGTTCTTGAACTGGAAGTTCGGGTGATGCCACTTTAAATCGAAGCTCTTTTAATTTTCTCTGTGCTAATTTTAAATCTTCTTTCTTGGAAACAATCTCTTCTCCCAACTCTTTATTATGTTCCAATATCTCCTGCTGATAAGTTGAAGCCATGGTAATCTGAGAAGAAACAATTTTATTATACCAATCTAAAAGTTGCTGTAATCGTCCGGCGACATCATTGATTTTTATAAATGCCATGCCTTGACTTAAACCGGAAGCATTGATATTGAATTGTTTTAAGGTCTTATCCTCTTGTATGGATTGATTGGAATTATTAAAAGCATCGATGGAGGTCTTAAGCAACTGACGAGAAGACCCCAACAACAAATAATCTCCCAAAAATATGTATCCTGGATCCATATTGGCCCCAAAGGGAAGTGTGGTATAGTGAATTAATTTTTGTTGGTAATTTTCTTCTTGTATTAAAGTCAATGGGTTTTCAGTAAGCTTTTTCATTAAATCTTCCGCCTTAAGGCGATTGTTGATTTTGATGAAAATGACCCCCCGGGGATAAGGGAACAGTCCCTGAATGTCCACATCATTTAAGTACCCGCCTACCTGTGAACCTAAAACCGGTAAAACATCATCATAGATATTTAATTTAAATCTTTTTTCCAATCGATGTTTCCACTTTTGCCCCTCTTGATGGGCCATCGGTGAAGACTGCGTACCTTCTTTCATCTGAGCCCAGAGGTCTTTGAAATCGTAACACTGCCCCCACTGGTAAGCGATCACATTATGGGGGACAAACTTTAAAGAAGGGTTAGCTGAAGGCGCACAAGAAAACAACGAACGCCAAGGCGGGTTTAACTGGTCCGGGTCAAAACGCATAATCAGTTTCATTTTAGAAACATGCCCCGGTAAAAAAGAGACAACGTAAGACTTAAAACCAAAGGCTAATTTTGATATTTGTTTAAAATCTTTTTTGTGAATTTTGGGGACATGATTTCTAAATAAATCATAAAATTTCTGAATGTTGACATAAAAAATGCCATGCCCATTCGGGTAAGCGTGAGACATGGACTTGAAGAAATCTGGATCAGTTGCCAAAGAAACCCCATGTTTTTGATAGATATCCAGAACCTGATGCATCAAACTCGAAGGGCTGGAAGAAACCAATAGGACATCATGAATACGCGTATACTCCAAATTTAAATTTCTTTTTTCAAAATGTACATGCACTATATTAAACCCGCGGTAATTTTCGGTTGTTGTGGTAATATCATCAGACCATTGATGGGCCATGGAAACAAACAACTCGGCTATCTGCAGGCTCAACCCCAAACGTGTGGCAAAAAGGGCGTCGTAAGATTTTAACGCGCCTTTTGTATTAGAACTCCTCTCATAAAAACCTATGGCCAATTCTTTACCTAAGAATTTCTTTGTTAGAGGGTTCTTTAAAAACAGGCCCATTTCTTTTTGCATCCCGCGTAACTGTTTAACATCTCTGGCGGAAACACTGTTGTGTTCCAGCACCATGGGAAGGTCGATGGTGGACACATTTTTCCAAAAAATCGTTTGAGTAAATTGTTCAACATCACCTGCCACATGTGACAAACGGGCATACATCAAAACCCCCGAAGGAAAAATCTGTTCCAAGCTCAAAGACAGTGGCCTGGTTAAAAAAAACACAGCTGTCGCCCCCAGAATTGTTAAAGCCAATACAGATAAGACCACTGCTTTCTTTTTCATATCCTAAAAAATTTCCTCGCATTGTGGTTAACAATATTCAAAAGATCCTCTTCTTTAATTTTCTTCAAGACACTTAAGGCCTTTAGTGTTTTAAAAACATCTTTAGGCTCGCTCATGAAAGTTG
>JAJXTI010000119.1 GCA_021783915.1 bacterium | reverse complement strand
GATTGTTAAAGAACCGCCTTCTTCAATATTGCGAGCAGCCCCAAAAAAGCGCTTAGGTTTATGTAAAGCATTGGAATCCACACCGCCGGAGAGGATTTTGCCTGAATGAGGCACCACTGTATTGTAGGCACGAGCTAAACGGGTAATGGAATCCAGCAAAATCACCACATCGCGCTTGTGTTCCACCAGGCGTTTGGCCTTTTCAATCACAATCTCCGCAATCTGCACGTGACGTTCAGCTGGTTCATCAAAGGTGGAAGCAATGACCTCTCCCTTGACCCCTCTTTGCATGTCCGTGACCTCTTCGGGGCGCTCATCGATTAAAAGGACAATCAGAATGACTTCCGGATGGTTCTGTACAATGGCATTGGCCACTTTCTGCAAAATAACAGTTTTCCCGCTATAAGGAGGGGCCACAATCAAAGCACGCTGGCCCTTACCGATAGGGGTAAGTAAATTAATAATGCGGGTAGATACTTCCTGCTGGGTTGTCTCCAAATTCAAACGTTCTTTTGGATAAAGAGGTGTAAGGTTGTCAAAAAAAATCTTATCTTTACATTTCTCGGGGTTCTCAAAATTAACGGCCTCGACTTTAAGCAGCGCAAAATATTTTTCACCTTCTTTTGGAGGACGAATTTGACCGGAGACAGTGTCCCCTGTCTTTAAATCAAAACGCCGAATTTGAGAAGGAGAAATGTAAATGTCATCAGGGCAAGGCAGATAATTATATTTGGCTGAACGTAAAAAACCAAAACCTTCTGAGAGAATTTCCAGGGTTCCTTCACCAAACATCAGTCCTTCTTTTTCAGCCTGGGCTTGGAGGATTTTAAAAATTAAATCCTGTTTTTTTAAACCACCGGCACCTTGCACATCCATATCGCGGGCCAATTTGGTCAGTTCCGCCATTTTCATTTCTTTGAGATCTTCAATGTTTACGGTTTTACCCGAAGGGTTGGCAGGTTTATAATCACCATTGCCGTTACCGTTTTCATTTTTTTCTTCTTTTTCTGGTTTTGTTTCTGTCTTACTCATGCATTTCTCCTGGGTTTGTCTGAGTTGATTCGGTTCATCAATCTATGAACTATCGCCTTAACCTGGACACGCGTTTGGTTTAATGAACCTCTGTTATCTATGATAATATCTGCTCTGTGCAGCTTCTGTTTAATGGGCATTTGGCTTTTAATACGCCGTAAGATATCCGCTTTCGTAAGTTCCATGCGTTTCTTAAGCCGTTTAATTTGTATATTTTGATTTGATTTTACAACTACGTTGACATCAGAGAGTCTATCCCAACCAGATTCGAATAGTAACGGTACATCTAAAATAATCAATTTTACATTTTTTTGTTGTGTAATTTGTTTCTTAATTTGTTTCAAGCCAATTGGGTAAAGGATATCGGTGAGTTTCTTTAATTCACGCGGATCTTGGAAAACTATTTTGGCTAGAGCGATACGATTAATCTTATTAGATTTAAGTATAACATGTCCAAAAATTTTTGCCACTTTTTTTACACATTTTCCCTGTGGGGCCAAAAGATCACGGGTCACAGCGTCCGCATCAATGACCATGGCCCCGAACCTCTTAAACATCCCTGCAACGGTTGTCTTGCCTGAACCGAAGCCCCCCGTCAACCCAACGATAATCATTTCTGATATATCCTTATATATTCTTTGGCGGATTTGTCCCAAGAAAAACGATAGCGCATAGCATGCGACAACAAAAAGTTCATTTGTTTGTCATCTTCATAGACCTTGAGTGCTTCTGAAATCGCTTTGACAAAAGCTTGTTTTGTATATTCTGTAAATAAAAATCCATTTCCTGTCAGATGAATGGAATCATATAAGGAAATAGTATCAGCCAATCCACCTGTTTTATAAACAATAGGAATACTCCCATAACGCAAAGCTATCATTTGTCCAAGCCCACAAGGCTCATATACTGATGGCATTAAAAAGAAATCACACCCCGCATAAATCTCATGGGCCATGCGTTCTTCAAATTTTAAATAAATACCGATATGCTTAGGATGCTCCCTCGCACATTCCTCCAGCATACGATGATATTTCCTCTCACCCGTACCTGTTAAGGCGATTTGTCCTCCCATACGGACAATGTCGTTGGCTGCCTGCATAATAAAATCAATCCCTTTTTGATGACATAATCGGGCAACAAAACCAAATAATGGGCGTTTGGGATCAACCGTAAGCCCCAAGACATCTTGTAAAATGGCCTTATTACGCGCTTTATTGCCTAAATCATGGGATGAAAAGGGCGCTACTAAAAATGGATCATCCTGAGGGTTCCAGGCATCGTAATCTAAACCGTTGAGAATTCCGTAAATATCTTCAGAACGGTTCCTCAATACTCCATCAAGCGCACAACCTAATTCAAAAGTCTGGATTTCTTTAGCGTAACGGGGAGAGACAGTTGTGATAGCATCTGAGAAGATGATGCCTCCTTTAAGGATATTTATCTGATTATAGAATTCTAGACCTTGGGTATGAAAAAGGTTACCATCTACCCCTAAAGTTGAATATTGTTCTCTAGGGAAAACCCCTTGGTAAGCTAAATTATGAATGGTCAATATAGATCTTACATTCTTAAAAATGGAATCTTTTTGATATTTAGTTTTAAGTAAAATAGGTATTAAAGCTGTGTGCCAATCATGGCAGTGAATAATGTCTGGTTTATATCGAATGTCTCTTAAAATTTTCAAACTTTGATGACAAAAGTAAGAAAAACGCTCCAAATTGTCTCGATAATCTCCATTAATATCTCCATAAAGACCGTCACGACCAAAATAATGCCTATGCTCGATAAAATGTACTTTTATATTCTGTCCTATACGCACAACGGGAGATGGGATATGGACCCTTGATGCCGCATAGCGCGGCGTAATAATAAGTATCTCATGTCCGCAAGATTCCAAAGCCACAGGTAAAGATCCGCAGACATCAGCTAACCCACCTGTTTTAGCAAAAGGGACCACTTCTGAAGCGCAAAAAACTATTTTCATAAGGACTCCATCTGAAACCAATTAAACCCAATTTTTAAACTGGCCTTAAGAGGCACGGACAATTTGATAACCGTCTCCATATCGTGTTTAACAAGGCTTGCCATCTGTTCTTGTTCTTTCACAGGCACATCAAAAACCAATTCATCGTGTACCGTCATAATCATAGTTGAATATAGTTTCTTAGCCCTGATTGATTGGTCAATCCGAACCATGGCCAATTTGATGATATCAGCCGCTGTCCCCTGTAAAGGGGCATTAATGGCCTGACGCTGGGCAAACTGACGAAGGCCAATATTGGCACTTTTAATCTCCGGCAAATACCTACGACGATGGAAAAGGGTCTCCACAAACCCGTGTTCTTGAGCTTGTCCAATAGAATAATCCATGAATTCACGGACCTTGGGGTATCGCAAAAAATATTTATCGATGAAATCTTGGGCCTGGGCTTGGGAAATATTCAAGTCTTTGGCCAAACCGAATGCGCTCATCCCATAAATAATACCAAAATTTATACGTTTGGCCGCGTAACGCATTTTTTCGTCTACCTTATCTTCAGACACATCAAACATCAAAGAGGCCGTATAACAGTGTATGTCTTCATCAGCTTTAAAAGCTTTGATTAAATTCTCATCTTTTGAACAATGCGCTAAAAGGCGCAGTTCAATTTGAGAATAATCCGCAGATAAAAGCACGTGATCTTTTGCAAAGGAGATAAAAGCTTTACGAATCTGCCGTCCCAAATCAGCGCGTATCGGAATATTCTGTAAATTCGGGTTATTGGAACTAAGCCTCCCTGTTTCGGCGCCGGTTTGATTAAAACTGGCATGAACACGGCCCTTGGAATCAACCATTTGCGGCAAAGCATCAATGTAGGTAGATTTGAGTTTAGCAATCTGACGGTATTCTAAAATCAAAGCCGGCAAAGGATGTTTAGCCGCTAGCTTTGTAAGGACTTCTTCATCAGTAGAAAATCCCGTTTTTATCTTCTTGACTACCGGCAGTTTCAAACGTTCAAAAAGAACTTCACTTAACTGTTTAGGTGAATTAACATTAAATTCAACACCTGCGATCTTAAACAAAGAACCTTGAACCTCATTTATTTTCATTTCACAATCTAAAGACAATGTTTTAAAGACACCAAGATCCAACTGCACCCCATTACTCTCCATTTCGTAAAGCACCTTAGACAAAGGCATCTCTACTTCATAAAATAAAAAATCTAAATTATGGGTAACAATTTGTTTTTTTAATTTTTCATAAGCTCCACGCAGGTCTCCTTCTGTAGAAGACGCTTGAATCTCCGCTCTGTTCACACCTCCTGCGACAAGGTACCGAGCCAGAAAAACATCGAACACTTTCCCTTCAAAAAATCGTTTGTGTTTCTTATAGAAACTTTTTAAATCATAAGTAACCGTAACCGTTTGTTGATCTTCTTTAATCTCAATAAAATCAACTTGAGGAATTTCAACAAAGGCTTCTTGAGGTTGTTC
>JAJXTI010000118.1 GCA_021783915.1 bacterium | reverse complement strand
GATCTTTCATTTCAATCAGCTATAGAACCACATCCTGATTTAAAAGATAATCCGTTTTATAATGCCTCTTTATGGAATGATCCAAGATTTATTCCCCGTATCGTTTCTAATTACCCAGGGTTTAATTTAAAATTTGAAGAATTTAGTAAAAAAAATAACGAAGCGCTTGCGAAAGCTTTGAGAGATTTTTCTAAAGAATTTGGCCCTGTGGATAGGATGCAATATTTTTCATTTTTTTTTGATCCTACCAGATATGATGATAATCTTTTGAATGTTTTTGTAGATGAGATTGCAGGTAATATTTCATGGTATATGAAATCCATAGAACGTCTTTACAAACCTTTGTTAAAAGAAGATGAAGGATCCGTTTCAGAACGTCGCTTATCAAAAGAAGATGTTCAAATATATTTAGCTTTGCTCAATACCGTTGTCGTTCGTTGGAGAGAGGGTAATGAACCAATTGTTTTAGAATTAGCTCCTATACCACAGAAGCCAACTCAGGTGCAAGTTAATACTGTAGCATTTAAAAATGCAGGGAAACTTTCTTTAAAGGGTAATGGAATAAAAGAGGCAGAGCAATCAATGCCAGTTAAAGAAAAAAGCCTGCTTGAGAGACTTGGAATAACACCGGGGCAGGTCAGTGAGTTACATAAACTAAAACCAAGTCAAGGGCCTAAGTTGGCGCAAGAAGAGAAACCTGTTCAAAAAACCAAACCTAGGCCAGCAGCAATACCCAGTCGAAAAGAAATAACAGTACCTAAACCCGTAGTAAAAAAAGCAGACAGGACTCTAGGAATTAACCAACTATTAGGTTTACTTTTACATAATCCAATAGGATTAGCAAATAAAGTGGCTGCTACCATGACAGGAGTTGGTGTTTCCATAGATCATGTTGAAGCACAAAGATTAGGATCAACACTTTTGACTGTTAAATCGGAAGCATCTGATGCTAATGGTGGTTATTCAGCAAGAGTTGGCACAATAATTCATTTCTCTGATAACAAGACGATTACCATCCGGAAGGATTATCAAAGTAATCAAATGGTGGTTATAGCAAATGGTTGGGATGAAAATCTAGATATTGTTGGCAGAGTGAGACATGGTTTAGGTCTTGATGCGGCTATGGTTAATGGTGGTATCGACCTGAATAATATTAAAGACAGCTTGCAGGTGCAAAATCAAAACGATGAAATTAAATTCCATATGGATCCGGCCATGTTACAGCAATTACAAAACGCCCCTGGCTTCGTGCCGGTGATTATCAATATTCGACCGATGACTGATTTGAAGGCTTTCTTATCTAACAACTCACCTTGAGAGAGTTTAAATTATGTGGCGTAGATTGGACTTCTTTTTTTGTTCATCATCGATATAGTAGATATCTAAAGATGAGCGCCACATAACTGCGGACGTCACATAATATGGATTATGTGGTGTGCCACATAATATCCAGAAGACCAAATAGGAAAGAAATTTTGGAAACGGGTATATGAAGAAGCAACTAAAAAGTATGGGACAACTGATATTCCCGTAAACACATTTAATAAAGTTTGATTGTGCCTGAGAAAGCAGTGGTATATGAGAATGCTAAAGCTGGGACAGCGTATGTGGTGGAAAGTAAGCTCAAGGTGATGCTGGAGCAGGACTACCTTTCCCTTGAGAAGCATGAAGGAATTCAATCTAAGCAGGCACAGGCCCAAGATACTAACCAATTAGGCAGCCAGATTGTTCGTGAAATCGTCATCCCTGAACTTACTAAGGAAGTCAATGAAAACAAGAATTTCGTCCAGCTTCGTCAAGTTTACAATAGTCTTATTTTGGCCACATGGTACAAAAAGAAAAACAAAGACAGCATTTTAGAACAAGTATATGCGGACAAAAATAAAGTGGCGGGAGTCAATATTAATGACCCGAATGAAAAACAGAAGATTTACGAGCAGTATTTAAAAGCGTTTAAAAAGGGAGTTTACAACTATATCAAAGAAGATGTTGATCCAGCGACTCAAGAGATTATTCCAAGGAAGTATTTCTCCGGAGGGACTACATTCAATGCCGATGTGATGAACGCGGCCATGAGAACAACAACCGATCCTTTGGTGATTCCAAAGGTTAAATTCGATACTGCGATGATTGTTCAAGCAACAATTAATCCCTTTAGAAGAAATAGATTCAGTTTGGCAGAAGCTGTTACTACGATGGTTAACGAGCATAGAAATGTTTTCGATGTGGGAGAATTATTGCGTCAGAGTTTTACGACTTATGAACCAAGTAAAGGTAAATATTTATTTACTCTTCGTAAGGTTTCTGATGAGGAATATCCAGAAGCTTATTTATTAAATGTTTTTGATAAAAATGCTCCCCAAAGAATGAGCATAGCCCAATTATATTTTTCGTTATCTTATGTTGGAAGGGTTAAAGTAGCAAAATTAGGTAGCTCCCATATAAACGATTTTGCTCATAATGATTATTTAACCGCAGTCCTTAAAAAGCAAGGTTTCCATTCATCGGATCCGGATGGATATTGGCAATCAAGTTCATTGAATGGATTTTGGGTTAGGGATGAGTACCGTAATAAAGGAGTTAGGGATCTATGGAATCTAGACCGTTTATTAATGGCAACGGCGTTGACTATTGCCAAGAGGCAAGGAGCGGAATGCTTTCTAATTAATAGTATTTCTGATAGGGTTGATTATTATCAAGACAAATTCGGAGCCACGCCTAACCATGATTTACAGTCTAATATTTATAATCTTAGAGTTGATTTAAATGGCCAGGAAGAGGACCCTTATATTGAGAGAAGAGAAGGTCGTAGAGGAATGGAGATGTTTTTAGTTAAAGATGGCTCTGACTTGGCGATGAATGTCCCTGTTATCGATAAGGCGAGATTTTTAGGATCTTCAGATCATATAGCCATATTTCCTAATAAGGGTGGGACAAGGATAGAAATGAGGGTTCAGAAAAAAGTGATCTTAGCTCCAAGAATTTTAAATTTAATCAATAGAATTAAAGCTAGTGTGGGTGCTAAAGATTTTGCAATGAACAGTGATGATAAAGATCATGTGAATATGGTGGTCGATGTTTATAAGCCAATGGGAAAAGTCGAGAATTATTTGAGTTTTATTCCTTGGGCAAGATATGCTGCAAGAGTTATGTGGGCAGGGACTGTCGTTCTAGCTCCAATAGCATGTTACAAATTTAGATCTTCTCCGGAAGCTCTAATTAATTTGATGGACACGGTATTATTATCGGTCATATTAGCACTGGATTTAGGTGACCGTCAGACAAAAAATTTTATGAAGGCACATTATTATTATTTAGGAGTTCTTCATGATTACTATGAAGAAGGGGCTTTTACGAATGGACATGATAGTAAGGAAGTCATAGAATTTTATAAACATTTTTACACGGATTTCGTAGATAATCTTGATGATAAACAAGAAGTTGAAACGTTAACTCTCCTGGCAGGGACATTAATTAAAGATAAAGAGAATTTTTTAAGGAATATGGGGAATTCAATACTAGAAAAACGTTTGGAATTGCTCTTGAAAAAGCTTACAACAAGAAAAGAGGAATTCTTAAGAGTCCATGAGGCTCGTTGGAATGCGTTTATGGAAGCAGTAAGAAGTCAAGAGGCAATACCTAAAAGTGTTATCAGTAAAGCATTACAGTTTTATAATAAAAATGATGAGAATTTCATGATTTTTTTATCTAAACAGCAAAAAGAAGAAGTAGCGCAGTTTATTGCCACTAATCTATCAGTAGCGGAAAAAAATGGTATTAAGTCCCTGGGGCCCGAACAGCCGACAGCTATTCAAAAGTTGATGTATTGGGATCTAGAGCTTCTTGAAACGGCAAAGGAAACACTTCCCAAAACAACTAGTGGAGAAAAAGCAAAAGAAGATCAGGTTGTTACAAGAGCAATAGATGAAAAGGGATCGCAAGCTCCGAGCATACCAAAAAATCCAGAAAATAGGGATCAGGCGATGACTGCATCTGTTCAAAGCAGTCCTGCAATGGCTGAACCAGACGAAAATGATAAAAAAATCATTTCTCAATTAATGGCCGGATATTCTTCCGAAGGGGCAGCCCCGGAATTGATGATACCACTGATACAAAAGAACTTATCTGGCGCAGGGAGAAATGTTACTGTTGAGGAAGCGCGCCTAAAGGATGTTAAAAAGCTAAAGCCTGGGAATATTTTATATATAAGTTCAATTCGAGGTCAGACCGAGTTCTCGCCAATGCCAATGATAGAGAATTTGAGTAAAAATTTAAGTGTAATCCACATAAAGGTTGAGGGTAGGGAATATTATTTTATTGTAGGCGCAACCTACCCAACCTTAGTGAGGATGAAAGACGCGGCGATGACTACCGTCACTGTAATGCCTATTCATGGATCCCTATACTCTTCATTTCAATCAGCTATAGAACCACATCCTGATTTAAAAGATAATCCGTTTTATAATGCCTCTTTATGGAATGATCCAAGATTTATTCCCCGTATCGTTTCTAATTACCCAGGGTTTAATTTAAA
>JAJXTI010000117.1 GCA_021783915.1 bacterium | reverse complement strand
CAAGGAACGGTAACGTTTGCCTTTCCCCTGGTCAAAATACAAGGGCACAATGGGAATGCTTTCTTTTTCAATATATTCCCATATATTCAATTCTGTCCAATCCAACAAGGGGTGAATACGGATATGCGTACCGGGTGCAAAATCCGTCTTAAACTGGTTCCACAATTCCGGAGGCTGGTCCCCCACGTCCCAATCGCTATTTCGATCGCGGGGAGAAAAGTAACGTTCTTTGGAACGACTGCCTTCTTCATCGGCCCGGGCACCGACAATGACTCCAATATAGGGTTCAGAGCCAGTGTCCTGTTCATATTGGCCCGTTTTATGGTTCAAACGCCAACGGGGCCATTCACCGGAAAGGGTGTTTTTTAACGCCTCTGTTTTAAGCGCCTTGCAACAGGCAATACGGTCAATGGCGCCATCGGGAAAGGTCTTTTTTTCTTTAAGGGCCCGGGTGTTTTGGCCGACAATCATGTTAAGTTTAAACTCCATCGCCAGCTTGTCGCGGTATTCGATCATTTCAGGGATTTTATAATTGGTATCGATATGGACCAAAGGAAACGGCACATGACCCAAAAATGCCTTACGTGCCAGCCATAAAAGCACTGTCGAGTCCTTACCGATAGACCAAAGCATGACCAATGACTTAAACTCCCGGTAAGCCTCACGTAAAATGTAGACACTTTGAGATTCCAGTTGATCAAGTTTGTCCATATCTATTTCTTATGACCTTTCCACTTCGGATTATTGTGAAGCCCGCATTCCTTCTGTTCCGGTTGCTCCCACCACCAACGTCCGGCCCGAATATCTTCACCGGGCTTAATGGCCCGGGTACAACAGGCACAACCAATGGACACAAAACCTTTTGTATGTAAAGGGCTCACATCCACATTATGTTCTTTAATATAACGGTGCACATCTTCCAAAGACCATTCTGCCAAAGGATTGATTTTAATTTTTGCATTCTCTTCATCCCATTCGAAAGTTTCTGCATTGGCCCGTGTGACAGCCTGTTGGCGGCGCAAACCCACAATCCACGCATCCATATTAAATAAAGCCCGTCGCAAAGGTTCCACTTTACGGACATGACAGCACAATTTACGATTTTCCATGCTTTCATAAAATAAATTAATTCCTTTTTCCTGAACCATGGTCTCAACGGAGTGCGTATTGGGACAATAAATCTTAAACCTTAAATGAGGATATTTCTTCTGCGTTTTAGCTAAAAGATCATAGGCTTCCGGGAATAAACGTCCGGTATCTAATGTAAAAATTTCAACATCAGGGGCCACCCGCGAAATCATGTCTGTAATCACCTGATCTTCCTCTCCTAAACTGGTCGCAAAGTTGACCTTACGGCCGAATTCCTGATAGGCCAAACGGATAATCCCCTCAGCCTTCAGACCCTTGCCATTTTCTTTTAATATCATAAGAGTGTCTTTAGGATCCATGCTTTTCCCCTGCTCCTTTATAGCGGGCCCATCGGCTGAAAAGAGCCCACAGCTACTATATATCGTAGCTCAATGTTTTAATTTGTTGACGTTGGCGGTTACAAAGGTCTTCGAGACTGGTCTCTTTTAAAGTTTGAATAATATTTTTGTCAATTTCTTGCCAGAGAAGACTGATAGCATCATTTTTCTTTGTCTTACGTTTTTGTTCATCAAAAGAACCCAAGCCTCCTAATTGTTTTACCACATCGGCCAAATTCACTTGCTCTGGTTTTTGGGCCAGTACGTAACCGCCGGTCTTGCCTCGAATACTATTTACATAACCTAAACTTTTCAAAGCAATCAGAATATGAATCAAGAATTTTTGAGGCACTAAAGCCTTGCGGCTGATATCACTGATATGCCGTGGGTCGGTGTTTGGCCAATGTAACCCCAGCTCTAAAAGAGCCCTGACTGCATAGTCCATTTTAGCAGAAACTTTCATTGCCTTGTTTTAATCTCCATGGCCATTGCTATATTTCATAATCCATTGTTACACGACCGGCATTAATACGATTCCAGGTACGTTCATGTAAATAATAAAGTATCATTTTTGTAAAAACTTCCACAATCCCAATTGAAAGGGCAACATTAAATCTACGTGTGATGATCCAGGAAATGACAATCGTATCTATGGTCCCAGTCATACGCCAGGAAATTGCCTTAGCGATACTTCGCCAATGTTTTTCTTTTACTATAAGATTATTTTTCATATAAAACTTCAATATTAATATATCATTACTAAGTTAATCATGTAAGTAAATATAACATAAAGAAATTCTTTGTCAAATTTTCTTTCTTGAAATTATTTTAAATCACAGCCCACAGCTGTCCGGTAAAAGTTTTTAGAGGAACTCAAACTGGAATGACCTAGCCCCCGAAAACTGTGCCAGGCGTTCTGTAGTATAATGGCAAGAAAATGGCAACACCACCAGCAACAAGAACACTTAGATCCAAATGCGCTTGCCTAGGAGAGATCTTAACCAGCGTAGCGGGGGCCACCCAATTCTTTTGAGCAAAACAACCGTTTTAAAGATACGATTGAATTTTTTGTTCCAATAACTTTTTAAAATCGCGCAGGTGCATCGTATGGCTGGCGGGCAGGAATTTCTTTAACTCAGTTTGAAAATTAATATTTTCTTGATGCAGGAGTTTCAGTACCTTTTTCAAGTTTTCTTTAGTCCTTACCGCTGGATAGCTGCCTGACAAAAGAAAAAAATAATCATAAAAATCCCGCGGCTTATGCCTGTCCACAAGCGCCTCAAGCTTTCCGGCAATAATATCATCCATTGACAGCTGTACGAGGGTATAGGCAGGAATAAAATCATTTGTAATCAAAGTCCTTGTTTTTTTATAGTCCTTTCTGCTTCTCTGCGAAACTTCAATTTGCACATCAATTTTCATGTCATAGGCTTCGAAAGAAGCAATGCCCAGATAACCGCCTGTTGTTTGCTTTGCCTCTCTGACATTGACAGCCATTCCGGTTTTTTCAATATTAGCCAAAGTATTGGTAAATATTCCATCAATCTCTTGGTGAGTAATGTGTGCCCCCGTAAAATCTAAATCCTCTGAATAGCGTGGACTTTTTAAAATAATACGCAAGGCCGTCCCTCCCTTAAAAAGCAACTTTTCTGAACCCGGATTTTGATAAAGATAGGACAAAAAAAGGTGCTGGCAATATTCACGCACTGCATTCTGGGTGGATGTTTGCTGGAGCTTAGTAAATTTCTCTAGGTTTTCTTTGCTGAGCATAAATCTCCGTCATCATTTTAAGCAAACTTTTACGTTTAAAAGTGCGTAAGAAATCTGAAAGCTTTCCCTTATGGATACCCCTCAAATTCAGGCGGTCATTGAGGGATGTTTTCTTTAGATCCACAAAATATAAATAATCAGCAAGGGCCTTCTCCGGTTCTGCCAATAAAACAACATTGCCTTCAATGATAACAGGACTGTACCCGGTAAATACACTTTTTTTGATCCGTTGATAAGAAAAGACGGATTTGGGTGTTTTAAATTCGCGCGTTGGTTTAGTGGTTACGGAGGTAATGGCATAAACCACTTCCGGGATAATGTTGTAATGAGAAAGCGCCGACTCAAGCGAGATGTACGAAGGCTGATAAAGTTTATTGGCAATCGAATAAAGGGATGGATTACTGTCTTTGAGCATGTAATAATTATTACGCAACTTCAAAAATAACCCGCTTTTAAGGTTACGGGAGATAAAAATTGATCCTGTCTGGGGGGATATATCGAAAACACCTGCGAATTCCCGTGGGGTAAAAATCGCGAGACCGCTGTTTTTTAACTTTTCCTGGACTTGTATACAATTCAGTTTCTTAACCATATTGTATAAAAAATGAACTGTATAAATATTAAACAAAATCAAGAAAATGTCAAGATTAATTGTTGTCCGGTAAAACTTTTCAGAGGAACGAAAATTGGAACCACGCTCTTGATTATATTCCATGCGCCAGTTTTCAATTAGATCCCGCGCATGTGGCATTGTAAAAAAGCAGTTATCGTTTAGGCATTCATCCCGATATTTGTCATTAAAACTTTCAATATACGGATTTTCCGTAGGCTTTCCCAGTGTTATAAAGTGCAACTTAACATCGCGCTCATACGCCAAGCATCTAAGGCTCGGCTAATAAATTCAGGGCCATTATCAACCGTAATGATTTCGAGCAACCCACGGCTTAGAACAATCTCATTTAATACGCGGATAACCCGTTGCGCATTAATAGACGTATCCACTTCAATAGCCAAGCATTCGCGTGTATATGTATCAATAATCGGGAACGTCTTTACCTTGCGCCCATTAGTTAAGGCACCCCAGATAAAATCCATGGCCCATACATGATTAACCTCGTTGGCTTCCGGGGCTCTTTCGCAAGAAAAAGCCCTTTTTAATTAGGCTCCCGACGGTATAGAGTGTTTTAGGCCTCGAAAACCGACACCCTATCAAACTACCGAAGGAGCTTTAAATGCCCAAACTTTTTAAAGATCGACCTGCTTGTCCCAAATGTGGTTCTGAAACCTCTCTCTTTGGCCTGCTTAGATTGAATTCCTTCATGCTTCTCAAGGGAAAGGTAGTCCTGCTCCAGCATCACCTTGAGCTTACTTTCCACCACATACGCTGTCCCAGCT
>JAJXTI010000022.1 GCA_021783915.1 bacterium | reverse complement strand
ATCTAACAAGGGCGCTATGGCCTTTGTGCGGAGCTGGCCACCTATCTGTATGAAAAATTACAGACCATCGTAAGCAAACGATATGAGATCAAATTTGCCATGGTTATGGAATCGGGGTTTTTCCCCACATATGAATCTAACCATATCGTTTTATTAATGGGTGACCGATTGAGCAAAAACACCTATTTGATTGACCCCAGTTTTCATAAGTATGGGAAAATAAAAGATTTGAGTGAATACCAGATCCTGGGTGTTCAGGAAGTTTTGTCTTTTGCTAAGAAGAAATCCCATGATGTTTCCTTCCGGGTCGGTGAGGCAATGCCTCTTTTTATAAAAGGTGATATATTGGTGTCTTTTTCGGTCACACCGGTAGATGGAAAATTCGATAAGAATAATTTTCTTTTCCTCGTTTCGGTCAATCGTCGTAATAAGATAGCCGGTCTCAATATTGTTATGGTAGGCAAAGACAATGGCAAAATAGAATCGTTTGAAGGCAGGGATTTTTTAGAAGTGCTGCTTAACCCACAAGATATTGACACCCTGCATAAAAGATTAGACACTTGGATTAAACAAATATGAGCTTTAAGATCAGGGGTCAATTCTTACTCGTTCCGTTGTTCTTTTTTTTATTTAACGCTTATTGTATCGCCCAAGACCTGTATTCTTCAGGCATGTCCAGCCCTCTCACCGTCAAAATCAAAATGAACAAGGACGTTTTTAAGGTGGGGGAGGACGTTGAGGGGAATATCAAATTAAGAAACACCTATGCCAACGGTATCCCGGCCATTTTTGTCATAACGCTTTTCCATGAAGGTAAGAAAATTTCCAGCATCGAAACATTCATTAAACATGTCCCTCTGGGAGAAACGGATTTTTCTTTTAAAACATTTGGTATTCCTATCTTTAACGATACCTCCGATAGCGAGGGGGATTGGAGTATTATTGTCCTTCAAAAAGATCTTGATGAGTCTTATGCCCAAAAGAGCAATGTACACATTGTCCCTCGCACAAAAATGTAGAAAATCCATTTTGTCCTTGTTTTCTTAAGAATATCTGTGCAGAATATATTTCATGCACAGGCATCAAGAGATTTTTTGCTTATCGTTGGGTCTTTTCTTTTTTCTCCCCATTTGTTCTGCATCTGCATTAACAAGAGATCAAATCATGCAGCAGGAGATGAATTGTATCGGCCAACAAATGAAATCAGGCAATAACCTCGACTGGGGCGATGTTTGCTACACCTATCAGACATCCCAAGACAATGTTCAATCTCCTATGCAAGAGCACCAGCAGGAAGTCAAGAAGGAGCTGGATGCGTATGATCCTTCTCGGCCAATTGCCGCTGCTGCCAGCAACCAACCTGAGGCTCAGGGATCGTCAGTTGCCGTTAACCCAACACCAACACCGTACCCGACAATAGCACAACATGTTTCAATGTCCCAGGAGGTAAACAACTTTATTCATCAAAAAGTCCACCAGGTAGAAATCGGCACAGAGATTTCCCATATTGTTTATAAAGAGCCTATTTTTAATTTGAAAAACAGGGGGGAAATGTACGGCGTTTATGGAGTGTATACTTATCGCCCAAAAAAGGAAGATATTTTTAGCAATCAAATTATCAACATGTACAGGGTGGATTCCAAAATTAGCTTTGGTCAAATGGATTACACTTCGGATTCCGGTATTATAAACGGGATTCAAGATTATCTTTTTGAGTTGCGGGGCGTGATGGGCTACGACTACTTCATTGCTCCGGATTGGCGTATAACGCCTTATATTGGTTTTGGTTACCGTCGCCTCAGCGATGATTCCGGGGGGAAAACAAGCTCAACAGGTGCTGCAGGGTATGGGCGTATGGCTAATTATGTGTATATGCCCGTGGGCTTTGATCTTACGCACCAACTTGATAGTGCCTGGCAAATTGGAGGGACGGGAGAGTTTGATATTTTCTTATGGGGCAGGCAAGACAGCTATTTGTCTGATGTAGATTCAAATCTGCCTGATTTGCACAACAGACAAAGGCACGGAATGGGCCTAAGAGCATCGTTGGAAATCGTAAGGACAGGTGACAAATATAACTTTCTTCTCCAGCCTTTTGTCAGATATTGGCACCTTAAAGATTCAGATACAAATGTTGCCATAGGGCCATCCGGTGAGGTTATCGGTGGACTTGAACCGAATAATAATTCAACGGAATTAGGAGTCAAAGCAGGGGTGCAGTTTTAATCTTTCGACGATCTAACACCTAAGATTTTATTCATCTTCTTCAAATCATTTTTACCAGCCAAGACCCAAAGGACATCTCCCCCATTAAGAATGGTTGCACCATTAGGAATAAAGAAATTTTCGTCCCTACACACAAGGACAATCAAGGATTGTACGGGCAGTTTAACTTCTACGACAGAACGTCCGACCACGGGAGAGTTAAAAGGGACAATAACATCTTCGAGTTGAGCATGGATAAGTTTGCGATCGGTCAATTCGATGGGCTGAGTAGATTTGTTTTTAAAGGGGGCGTCGACTTTAAGCCACCGCGCCACTTGCGGTACGCTTGTTCCTTGAAGGAGAATGGAAGTCAGTACAATAAAAAAGACTATATTAAAGATCATTTCGGCTTTAGGTATGCCTGCCAACAACGGAAAAGTTGCCAAAATAATCGGTACCGCTCCGCGTAAGCCCACCCAAGCAATGATAGTTTTTTCCCGCCAATTGAATTTAGCCAGCGACAAACAAATCCAAACACTCAAAGGGCGGGCAATAAACATAAGCACAACAGAAATCAACAGGCCGATGCCTACGATGGGGACGATGTGCGAAGGAAAAACCAAAAGACCTAGGGTCAAAAACATGATTATTTGCATGAGCCATGCAAACCCCTCAAGGAAGTTTTTAAGGGTCTTTTTATGGATGAGGTTAGCGTTGCCTACAATGATACCGGCCAGATAAACGGCCAAGAACCCATTACCTTCAATTTCATGAGCTGTTGTATAAGTTAAAAAAATTAAAGAGAATAACAGGGCAGGGTAAAGACCTTCATGGGCCAACTTCACTCTGTTGATGATAATGATTATTCCTCTTCCAAATAACCAGCCGATAAATATCCCTAGGCCCACATTGAGAACGAAAGAGGGCAAAAGGCCTAAGGGAGGGCTGGAAGGACATTGGATTAGACGGATAATGCTTAATGTTAAGAATACCGCTATAGGGTCGTTGCTGCCGGACTCCAGCTCAAGGAGTGGCTGCAATTTGCCCCTCAGGCTGGCTTTTTGGGAACGCAGAACACTGAAGACAGCGGCCGCATCCGTTGATGAGACAATAGAGCCCAATAAAAGGCCTTCAGCCCAAGAAAATTTGAGCCAAAATACGGAAGCAACGGCCACGACCAGTGCCGTTAATATGACACCCATCGTTGAGAGTACGACACCGGGAGCAAGGACATGACGGATGTCTTTTAAAGAGGTATCAAAACCACCGGCAAAAAGGATAAACATGAGGGCCACGATACCCAAAGACGCGGCAACAAAGGCATTGTTAAAATAAATGCCGCCAATACCTTCGGACCCGGCAAGCATGCCAATGATTAAGAAAAACAATAAAGCGGGGACACCAAGACGGTCCGAGAGTTTAGAAATGACAGCGCTTAACAAAAGGAGTAGGCCGGCAGCAAACAGCAGATTCTCAATGGAAGGCATGACTTTAATCTACCGAAAAAGAATACCCAATACAATGGAAATTTATTGAGAATGTGAAAATTCGTTGATGTTATAAAAGATTTTCATTACAATAACCAACTAATGAGAATTTTACTGTTAATTTTGTCTTTGGTTGTTTTATCAAGCGGCTGTGCGTTTAACCAGGCCTACAACCCTGTCACAGCGGCTAGCCAACAGATTTTTTTGCTTAATCAATCCTCCTTGAAGAGGGTGACGATAGGGATGAAAACAGAACAGGTCCATCAGATTATGGGGGACAGCATTATCATCGGTTATTCATATCAAAAACAATTGTCCGATGAAACCTCCATCCTCAAATCTTCGTCTTCTGATTACAGAGCTTTAAAAATCCCCAATCCGTATAAAACAGAACGTATAAAAACTGCGGAAGGCATCTATATCGTAGAGTATTATGTTAGTTCCATCCATCAGCCTGATGAAAAGATTACTAATGATGAACTGGTACCTTTGATTTTTAGAGATGGGATCATGGTCGCCAAAGGCCAAGATTATGTCAAGGCCCTTCGTTTGAAAAACCCTTCATGAAGCCATTTTATGTTTCCTTGAGACCGTTCTTAGACTACAGGTCTTTTAAGTACCCGATGGATTGGGGGAAAGTTTTCGGTAATGACAGGCCCTTGGAGGTAGAGATTGGTTCGGGCAACGGTGAATACTTGGCGCGTTTATCCCAAGGCCAGCCGGAGGTGAATTTTATTGGTTTTGAGGAGTATTGCGAACGTATCCATAAGACTTTACGTAAATTAAGCCGTAATAAGCAAAATAACGTCCGAATACTTCGTATGGATATCAGAACGGCGTTTGATTTTCTGTTTAGTCCGCATTCTGTTCAATATGTCCACTGTTTATTTCCACCGCCTTGGCCTAAAAAATCCGATGCCAAGCACCGGCTTTTTACAACAAATTTTTTGAAATTAACTAATAATCGTTTGGTCAAGGGGGGGGTATTGAAGATTGTCACAGACCAGTACCCCTATATACTTTGGATCGAGGAACAGTTGCCGGGTGCAGGGTTTGATAGACAGTTAAACCACATTGCCGCCACTTATGATACGAAGTTTGAACGTAAATGGGTGGAAGAAGGCCAAAAAGAATTCTTTGAACTTCTGTTGACCAAGGTTGAAAACATCGATATCACGCAAAAGAAGGAGGAGAACTTGAAATATTACATCTTGGATCGTTTTGATCCTCACCATTTCCATATGGAAGAATTCTCAGCCTCGGGGATAGCGGTGATTTTTAAAGACTTTTTGTATGATCCGGCGCGGAAGACGGCCTTGTTGCATGTGCTGGTCAATGATGAGCACGTTTTTCAGAATATCCGAATTACTATTTTTCAAACCAGTGATGGTTGGCGTTTGAAGTTGGCGGAGGGCACTATGCTTATGCCGACGGCCGGGGTGGCCAAGGCATTGGAGCTGGTATACCAGGCTGCCTTAGTTTCGGCATAAAGGAAAAATATTTGAGAGAAAGTCTTGAGTTTACCATAAAGGTGTTTTATAGTTGAAACCATGTCAAAAGTCATTAAAGTACTGTTGGTAGTCGTTTTAGTCCTTGATTTTACAATTCCAGCAGACGCTTGGATTGTGCGCCATCGACGATATCGGAGTACGCGTCAGCAGTATGTAACGGCCAAATCCGCTTTCTTGTGGGATGTAAGCAAGGACAAAATTTATTTTGCTAAAAATGCGGATGTCAGGATTTATCCGGCCAGCACAACCAAGGTGATGACTGTCATGCTGGCGCTTGAAAAGTTACCCATGGATGAGTATGTAACGGTCAGTCAAAGGGCCACTCAAGTCCCACCGACAAGTTTAGGTTTTAGGCCAGGAGAGCAATACCGGGTCAAGGACCTGATTTATGCTTGCCTTTTAAAATCTGCCAACGATGCTGCCGGGGTACTGGCTGAGGCCATGGCCGGATCTGAAGAAAAATTCGTTGATATGATGAACCAGAAGGCTTGGGCCATTGGCGCGCGCCACACCCATTTTGCAAACCCGCACGGGCTTCCTTCAGCAGCACAGCAATACTCTACAGCCAGAGACATGGCCATTATTTTTAACGAAGCTTTGAAAAACCCTTTTTTCCAAAAAGCGATTACATTGCGATATCGCATCATTTATTCTAAAAACGGCCAGCGGCATTTCTTAAAATCGCATAATAGGGCATTGTTTTCCAATTGGAAACAAGAAGTTATTGGGAAGACTGGTTATACCAGAGAGGCGGGAGCGTGTTTTGTAGGGTATTTTAGAAGGGGAAATGATATACTTATTGCGGACATTTTTGATTGCCACAACCTCAGGCGATGGGGTGAACTTAAATGGATTATTCAACACTACGCAGGTGTAAATTTATAAAGTGGAGAAAGAGTCTGGCTTTTTTAATTCGTATTTGTTAGTGTAAAACTTAAGGAGGAGGAAATGAAGAACAATTTCTTGGTGGTTCTTTTGGTAATTCTTATAGGTATTTTAGGGGGGGTGGCCCTTTTGGTAAGCATCAATAATACCGTACAGATAGCCATGTCTCCTATAGTCATCCAGTTAAAACAAATTGAAATAGACCAGAGGCTGATAAGTCAAAAGTTAAGCGGCGGCCCCGGTGGAAATAATGCTCAAATTCTTGCCCGCCTTTCAGCCATTGAAGGCCGGTTAAGTTTTTTACAAAACAAATTGGGTTCTGTGCCGTCGTTTGTGCCTCCCGCCCCTCCGCAGGAGGATTTCAATAAGGTCTACAATATTGATATAGGCTCTTCACCCATCGACGGCAGAAAAGACGCGCCTGTGACCATTGTGGAATTTTCGGATTTTCAGTGTCCGTTTTGCGCACGTTTCTATCCGCCGGTCAAAGAAGTGTTGAAGGCCTACCCGAACCAAGTTAAACTGGTCATTAAGAATTTTCCTTTAAGTTTCCATCCTAATGCGCGTCCAGCCGCGAAATTAGCTCTAGCCGCCAATGAGCAGGGCAAATATTATGAAATGGTTGACCTTCTTTTGCAAAACGGGGGGGATGTTTCTGAGTCAAAAGTCAAAGGATATGCCAGTCAATTAAAGCTTAACTACAATAAGCTTATCAGCGATTGGAAAAATAAAGATGCCGAATATGAAAAGCGTATTAATGAGGATATAGCTTTAGGTGGCAGGGTGGATGTCCAAGGCACGCCCACGTTTTTTATTAATGGTAAGAAAACCATGGCCCGTGATTTCAATGGCTACAAAACTGAAATCGATAAGATTCTAGCCGGCAAATAATTTTCCTTGGCAAGGGATACGCTTTGTTGTATATTATGGCCTCAAATTTTTCCCGGTTATCTGGGAAAGATATTTGAAGAAAGCGGGATCCCGCCAAAGGTGGGGGAATAATCTGGAGGAGTATATGGGTGGTCGTGTAGGGGGCATTACAAGCAAATATTATTGGGAAACCGGTGGGATCAAGGTCACCGGTGGACAGAAAGTCAAAGCAGGGACTATTTTAACCCGCCAAGGCAATGCCTGGAAACCGGGTCTTAATGTTATCGGTCGAAGTTCTTTAACCGCAGCCATTGACGGTGAAGTTTATTTTACCCGAAAGAAAAATAGCTATCATCGGGTCATTACGTTCATTAATATCAAACCTTCTGCTTAGGTATTAAGAGCTGGGTATTAGTTGCCAGATTTTATACAAACCTGTAACTAACGCCTAGTAACTAGTTCCTTACCTTATCTATGTGCGGTATCATTGGTTACATAGGATCTCGTGATGCAACCCCCATCCTTTTAGAAAGTCTTAAAAAGCTAGAATACCGCGGTTATGACTCCAGCGGGGTCGCTGTTTTAGACCATCACCCGCATTTGATTGTCCGTAAATCAAAAGGTAAAATCAAAAATTTGGAAGAGTTACTGTGCACAAAGCCGGTGCCGTTTTCCAACCTTGGTGTTTCCCATACGCGTTGGGCCACGCACGGGCTTCCTTGCGATGAAAACGCCCACCCGCACACAGACAATGCCCATCGTATAGCAGTAGTCCATAACGGTATTATTGAAAATTATGCTCAACTCAAAGAAAAACTTAAAAGACAAGACTGCCATTTTGTGTCCCAGACAGATACCGAGGTCATCGCGCACCTGATTTCTGTTTTATATAAAGGGGACTTAAAAACAGCGGTGTATAAAGCCATAGCGCAACTTAAAGGTGCTTTTGCCATAGGTGTTATCAGTAAGGACCATCCGGATCTGCTTGTTGCCGCGCGTGTCGGTTCTCCCTTGATTATCGGCTTAGGGGACAAAGAGAATTATATCGCTTCCGATGTGCCAGCCATCCTAGACCGCACCCGCCGGGTGATTTATTTAAAAGACGGCCAAGTGGCCTTTTTAAGCAAAGATAAAGTGGAAGTCTTTACCTTTGAAGGGAAAAAGGTTACCCCTAAAATAGACACGGTTTCTTTTTCTATCGGATCAGCGCAAAAAGACGGTTATGACCATTTTATGCTCAAAGAAATCCATGAGCAGCCTCAGGTGCTTTCGGCCATGCTCAAATACCGTTTACCTAAAGGGAAGCTTAAGCTTGAGGGATTGACTGTTTCAGATGAAATTTTGAATTCCATTAAGAAAATAACCATTGTCGCATGCGGTACTGCCTATCATGCCGGTCTCGTGGGCAAATATATTATTGAGGACATGGCACGTTTGATGACTGAGGTTGATACCTCCAGCGAGTTTCGTTACCGCAAGCCGATCGTTGATAAAAATACTTTGATCATAGCGGTCAGCCAATCGGGTGAGACGGCGGATACTTTGGCAGCGGTGCGTGAGGCAAAGGCCCAAGGGGCTAAAGTCGTTTCTATTTGTAATGTGATCGGCTCATCTTTGGCCCGTGAATCGGACGGGGTACTGTACACGCATGCTGGTCCTGAAATCGGGGTCGCTTCTACCAAAGCTTATACGGCCCAGTTAATGATGTTTTATCTTTTGGGTTTGAAATTAGCCCACACCCGTCACGCTGTTACTCCGGCCAGACTCAAGAGACTGGTCAAGGACTTGCAAAATATCCCTTATTTATACAAAGGTCTTTTAAAGAAAAGATCGATGATCTTAAAAATTGCCGAGGCCAATTCGCATTTTGGTTGTTTCCTTTATTTAGGCCGCAACATTAATTACCCTACGGCCCTTGAAGGGGCCTTGAAACTAAAAGAAATTTCTTATATCCCTGCCGAAGGTTACGCTGCCGGTGAAATGAAACACGGTCCCATAGCGCTTATTGATGAATACCGGGCGGTTGTCTGTGTTGCCCTCCAGTCCCATGTTTATGAAAAGATGATTTCCAATATCCAGGAGATCCGCGCGCGTAAAGGTAATGTCATTGCCATCGCCACCGAAGGCGACAAAGAAATTGCCCATCACGCCCACTATGTCATTGACATTCCGGCCGTTGAAGAATTATTGACACCTCTTTTGGCCATCATTCCTTTGCAACTGATTGCTTATTATATCGCCGTTAAAAGAGGCAATGACGTTGACCAACCTCGTAATCTGGCCAAATCCGTGACTGTTGAATAATGCTGTATATTGTCTCTACTCCAATAGGAAACCTTAAAGACTTCACTTTGAGGGCCATTGAGACATTGAAGTCCGTCGATATAGTCGCGGCAGAAGATACACGCCAAACCAAAGTTCTTCTCGATCATTACGATATTGCTAAACCGACCACGAGTTTCTTTGACCATAACCAAAAGGTCAAGGGCCAATATCTTCTGGGGCTTCTTAAAGAAGGCAAATCCGTGGGGCTAGTGACGGATGCAGGAACGCCTGGCATTTCGGATCCAGGGTATTCATTAATAAAGCTGGCTTATGATAACGGTATTCCTGTGACCGTTGTTCCCGGGGTGACGGCTTTGATTACGGCTCTTACTTTATCAGGATTGCCATCACACCGATTTGTGTTTGAGGGGTTTCTGCCTCCTAAGACCGTTGGACGTTGTAAGAAATTGGAAAGTTTTAAAAAGGAAGAGGGAACGATCATTTTTTACGAGTCCCCGCACAGGCTTTTAAAAACTCTGGAGGATATCAAGAATGTGTTAGGGGACCCTTATATAGTGGTCACGCGGGAATTGACCAAGAAATTTGAGGAAGTTAAAAAAGGCAAAGCTTCGGATTTGATGTCCCATTTTATGGCCCATGGCCCCAAAGGTGAGTTTGTGCTTTTGTTAAACTTGACAGTAAGTTAATAGAATGATAGACTTGCACCAGTCTTCAATAGTTATAGCGTCTTTTAATTCGGTCCTGTGAGGCCGAGAAGGATTTTATGAACAATATTCTTGAAGTACACATAACCCGTCAGGCCTAAATGAAGGTCGGCGGGTTTTTTAATGGGCTGCGTAGCATTGATATCGCCAGGGACCGTGCGGGAAACTACTAAAGAGGTCATATGCCGCAAAAAATCATGGACCATGAAACAATCCGAAGGGTTATTCAGCGCATGGCGCATGAAATTTTAGAAAAAGGCGGGGTGGAAGGCTTGGCCCTTATTGGCATCCGTACCCGCGGGGTGGCTCTGGCGGAGCGTTTAAAGAAAGCTATCAAGAATATAGAGGGGATAGAAATTCCTTTCGGGGTATTGGACATTACGCTTTACCGGGACGACCTGACCTTGGTGGGTGCCACGCCTTTGGTAAGGCAAACCAAAATAGATTTTGATATTACAGACAAACGCATTGTGTTGGTCGATGATGTGTTTTTTTCAGGTCGTACGACTCGGGCAGCGTTGGATGCTTTAATAGATTTCGGTCGGCCAGCCAAGATTGAACTGGCTGTTCTTGTTGATCGTGGCCACCGTGAACTTCCCATCCGGGCGGATTTTGTGGGTAAGAATATTCCAACCAGCAAGAACCAGAAAGTGAAGGTCGTCTTGGGTGAAACCGATGGTCAGCAGGACGAAGTTGTGGTGGAGGACAAATAATGGAATGGAAACGTAAACATTTACTGGGCCTCGAGGAACTCTCAAAGCAAGAAATTCAGCTGATTTTGGAAACAGCCACTTCTTTTAAGGAAGTGTCGTTCCGTGATATTAAAAAAGTCCCGGCGTTGCGCGGCAAAACGGTTGTCACTTTGTTTTTCGAGGCCTCGACCAGGACACGCGTTTCCTTTGAGCTGGCAGCCAAGCGGTTGTCCGCAGACACGTTAAACATTGCCATCAATACTTCTTCAACAAGCAAGGGAGAGACGCTTTTAGATACGGCCAAGAATATCGAGGCCATGAATGTGGATGCCATGGTGGTACGTCACGGATTATCGGGATCACCTTTTATTCTAGCTCAAGGGCTGAATTGTTCGGTCATCAATGCGGGTGACGGGTGCCGGGAGCATCCGACACAGGCCTTGTTGGATATGTTTACTCTCAAAGAGAAATTCGGGCACCTTGAAGGTTTAAAGATAGCCTTGGTGGGGGACATCTTGCACTCGAGGGTGGCTAGGTCTAATATTTGGGGGCTGACTAAATTAGGGGCCCAGGTGACCGTTTGCGGCCCTGCGACCCTTATGCCCCGAGGGATTGAACAGATGGGAGTCGGGGTAGACTATGACTTGAAACGTGTGCTTAAGAATTCTGATGCTGTCATTGCTCTTCGCCTGCAAAAAGAAAGACAGGAAGCCAAATTTTTGCCATCCTTAAGGGAATACTCCAGGCTGTTTGGCATTAACCAGGACAAACTATCCGAAGGATCCTCAAATTTGATTGTGATGCATCCCGGACCGACCAACCGCGGTGTGGAGCTTTCAGCTGAGGTGGCCGATGGCAAACAATCGGTAATTTTAGAACAAGTCACTAACGGTGTGGCAGTCCGCATGGCGGTACTGTATCTGGTGCTTGGTACCAAAGAAGAAGTGGTCATATAACACATAATCACGAGGTCATTATGGGTCTTGTTATCAAAAACGCAATTATCGTCAACAACGACAAGATTTGGGATAGGCCGCAGGACATCCTTTGCGAGGACGGTAAGATCGTTAAGATTGTATCGTCTATTAATGCTGGGGGGCATGAGACGGTTGATGCCAAGGGTAAAAAAGTTTTGCCGGGGCTCATTGATATCCATGTACATTTGCGCCAGCCGGGCCGCGAAGACAAAGAGACCATTGAAACCGGTTCCAAGGCCGCGGTCAAGGGCGGATTTACGACGATTATGTGCATGCCTAATACCAATCCGGTCATAGACAATCCCATGACCGTAGAATACATCATGCATGAAGCCAATCGCGTAGGCCTGTGCCATGTGTACCCTATCGGGTCGATCACCAAGGCTCAAAAGGATGAAGAATTGACCGATATGGCAGAACTTAAGGCCGCCGGTTGCATTGCTTTTTCCGATGATGGTAAATCCGTGCTTAACAGCCGTTTGTTTCGTCTGGCCATGGAATACGCTAAGATGTTGGATGTGTTGATCATCGAACACTGCCAGGACCCTTTGTTAACGTCGGGAGGGGTCATGAATGAAGGGGCGGTATCAACACGGGTCGGGTTAAAAGGTGATCCCGGCATTGCCGAAACAGTCACAGTGGGACGGGACATTGAAATTGCCCGTTATCTCGATGCCAGGGTGCATCTGGCGCACATGAGCCTTAAGCGCTCCTGCGAACTCATTCGCTGGGCAAAATCACAAGGCGTGAAAGTCACGGCCGAGGCCTGCCCACACCATTTTTCATTGACGGACGAGGCATGCGCCAGTTTTGATACATCGACTAAAGTCAACCCGCCTCTTCGCGCCAGGGAAGATGTGCAGGCCATCAAAGAAGCTATCGCTGACGGGACCATTGATTGCATTGTCACCGACCATGCTCCGCACACCAAAGAGGACAAGGAAGTTGGTTTCGACGGAGCGCCCTTCGGTTTAATCGGCCTTGAGACGTCTCTGGGGCTTGTGATCAAGGAACTCGTCAAACCGGAAATTATCAATCTGCCTAAAATGGTCGACAAAATGTCCACGGCACCGGCCAAGGTTATCGGATTAAAATCAAAGGGCATCATTAAGGAAGGCTTTGATGCAGATATTACCATCATCGATGAGAATAAAGAGTGGACAGTGGCCAAAGAAGGGTTCGTTTCCAAGTCTAAGAATTCTCCGTTTATCGGATGGAAACTCTCGGGCCAAGTTGAATGCACTATTTGCAATGGAAAAGTAGTTTATAAGGTCTGATTTAAAGCGCCCGTGGCCTAATGGATAAGGCAACAGCCTCCGGAGCTGTTCATGCAGGTTCGACTCCCGCCGGGCGCGTGGAATTCAGAGAGAAAGACTATTCGTGAGAAAACAAAGAATCACCATTTCCGTCATCGGTGGAAGCAGCGTTGGTTCCAAAATTGAGCACTTGGCTGAAGAGACCGGTAAAATGATCGCAGGCCTTGGGTGCATTTTATTGTGTGGAGGCCTAGGTGGGACGATGGAAGCTGCCGCCAAAGGCGCCCAAAAAGCGGGAGGGGTTACTATTGGTATTTTGCCGGGTAAAGAGAAAGACGATGCCAATCCGTATATTGATATTGCCCTTCCTACGTCCATTGGTTATGCCAGGAATGCGATTGTCGCATGTTCGGCGGATATCATCGTAGCCTTACCGGGGAGTTACGGCACCAATTCAGAAATCTGCTACGGTCTCGTCTATGACAGGCCTGTTATCGATCTTGGTAATTGGGGCATTGAGGGGATGATTGCGGCCAAAGATATTCCGGAGGCAGAAGCAAAGATTAAGAAAATTATTAGAAAGTTGATGGAACAATAATGCCTGAGCTCCCTGAAGTTGAAACAATCAGGCGCGACCTGGAAAAGGCGATCCTCCATAAAACCTTTCACTGTGTTGAAGTTTACGATCCTCTTGTTTTACGAAGTCCTTTAAAAGATTTTATCCAAGGCTTGGAAGGCCAATCGATCAAGGCGATTGTCCGAAAGGGGAAGGCCTTATTGATTCAATTGAGCAACGGCCGTTATCTTCTCGTGCAATTGATGATGACTGGCCAAATGGTCGTTGATGCAAAACAGGATAAACATACCCGCGTTGTTTTTAAATTCACCGATGACAGGAGAGTTTTATATAATGATCAGCGGCGTTTTGGCCAGTTACGGATCATTAAAGATCCCTCAGAGGTTAAATATTTCAATGTCCTTGGGCCTGAACCGTTTGATAAGAATTTCAATGCCTTATATATATTCCAGCAGACCCGTAAAAGCCGACGGCCGATCAAAAATCTTTTGTTGGACCATACCTTTGTGGCAGGCCTAGGGAACATTTATGCCTGTGAAATTCTTTTTTGTTGTCGGCTTAACCCAAAGCGTTCGGCTGGCCGGATTACCCGCAGCCAGGCGCAGGACATCCATGAAAAGACCGTGGACGTACTGAAAGAAGCCATCAGATATCGGGGTTCGTCTATGCGCAATTACCGGGACGGTTCCGGGCAAAAGGGAGAATTTCGTCAACGACTCCAAGTTTATGCCAGAGGGGATAAACCCTGTTGTGTTTGTCTAAGCCCCATTAGGCGCATTACCCAGGCCGGTCGAAGCACTTTTTTTTGCCCACAATGTCAGAAATAGAATTGTTAGAGGCTTTGTGTTATACTTGAAAACTAAATATGGAACAGATTCAAAATATCTACCGCGTCGTCAACAATGAAAAGCTTTGCCCGCAGTTTTGGCGTCTGAGTTTTGACGCGCCGCTTTTAGTTAAAAAGGTCCAACCCGGTCAATTTGTACATGTCCGTACAGCCGAAGGACTGGAGCCTTTTTTCCGTCGGCCGTTTAGTGTTTACCGTGCTCAACGGTATATGGAAATCTTTTATGAACCTATCGGTCCCGGTACGCGTTTGCTTACGAGTAAACAAAAGGGCGACACCATTGATGTATTGGGCCCCTTGGGGACGCCGTTTGTTTTACCGCCACAAGGGATACAACAAGTGGTTATGATTTCCGGGGGGATCGGCATTGCCCCGATGCTCATTCTTTCGGACGTTTTAAAGAAGAAGAATTACGATTTGATTTTGCTCTATGGAGGGCGTACGCGCAGCCATGTATACCCGATGAAAGAATTCAAGGATAATGGAGTCAAGGTTCATATCGCGACTGATGACGGCAGTGCTGGGAACAAGGGCAGGGTCAGTGTGTTATTTGATAAAATAAAATTTAACCCTGAAAGTACATTTATTTATACTTGCGGTCCCAATCCCATGATGAAGGCAGTACAAGATTTTGCAAATAAGAATGGACTTAAAGGCCAGGCGGCTTGTGAAGAGGTGATGGCCTGTGCTTTAGGTGCATGTTTGGGGTGTTCCATCGAAACCAAACATGGGTACAAAACAGTCTGCTACGATGGACCGGCGTTTGATTTGGATGAAGTTTTGTTTCATTAATTATGATTAACTTAAGCGTCAAAATAGCTAACGCGGTTTTCAAAAACCCTGTGACAGTCGCCTCAGGCACCTTTGCTCATGCAGAGAAGTATTACAATCTCGAGGAAGTCAAAAAGCTCGGGGCCATTGTCCCTAAGACCGTGACGTTGCATGCACAAGTGGGAAACCCACCGGCAAGAATCTGGGAAACGCCTGCAGGCATGATTAATGCCATCGGCATTGAAAATCCCGGTATCGACGATTTTATCCAAAAGAAATTACCGAATTTGAAGAAAATCGGGGTACCTTTGATTCTCAGTGTTCTGGGACAAGATTCAGGGCAATTTATGGCCATCATTGAAAAGTTAAATACCCAGCAAGACATTGCCGCTTTGGAACTCAATCTTTCGTGCCCTAACCTTAATCACAAAATTTTGGTAGCTCAAGACCCTCAGGCGACTCAAGAGCTGGTCTCAAAAATCAAGGCCATATCTAAATTCCCCGTGATTGCTAAATTGTCACCGAATGTGACTGATATCGGTGAAATTGCTTTGGCTGCCGAGGCGGGGGGGGCCGATGCAGTATCTTTGATTAACACTCTGACCGGTATGGCTATTGACATAAGAACACGGAAAAGTAGAATAGGAAATTTTATGGGTGGTTTGTCGGGGCCGGCAATACGGCCTGTGGCGGTGGCTATGGTACATAAGGTTTACCAGTCAGTTAAAATTCCTATTATCGGCATGGGAGGCATTGCCAATGCCAATGATGCCCTTGAGTTTATCATTGCCGGAGCAACGATGGTGGCCACGGGTACGATCAATTTTATTAATCCTCGTGCATCTCTGGAAGTGCTTGAAGGCATTAAAACGTATATGCACGATAATGACATTGTCGATATCAAAGAATTAATAGGAAGCTTAAACCGGTAATATAACTTACGAAAGATTTTTATGAAAAAGAACTCTCTGATAGTCTCCCTTGATGTTGAGACCTTTAGACAGGCCCAAGAACTCATCCATGAACTTGATGAGATTGTTGAGATTTTCAAAGTCGGTTCACAGCTTTTTACGGCTTATGGTCCTTTTGTCACCCGTTATCTGCAGGCCAGGGGCAAGAAGGTTTTCCTGGATTTAAAATTTCATGACATTCCTAACACAGTGGCCAGTGCTGTAAAATCTGCTGTGTCTTTAAGCATACCACCAGGTAATGAAAAGAATTTTGTCCCGATTTTTATGCTGACGGTGCATACTGCTGGAGGCAAAGAAATGTTGGAAGCGGCAGTGAAAGCGGCTAAAGAGCATGCCCGTAAATTGAAGGTCAAGAGGCCTTTGATTGTTGGAGTGACCGTTTTGACAAGCCAGGGCAAAGATGATAAGTTGGAAGCCAGGGTACTGGAACGGGCCCTTTTGGCCAAACGTTGCGGTCTTGATGGGGTAGTGGCTTCCGTTGAGGAAACCCCCTCGATTAGGCGTTATTGTCCTGAAAAATTTGTCGTTGTTACACCCGGGATTCGCCCTGCCGGGATTGGTATGGATGATCAAAAACGGATAGCGCCCCCCGGGGAAGCGATCAGAATGGGCAGCAGTTATTTGGTGGTGGGCAGGCCCATTATACAAGCCGATAATCCTTTTAAAGCAGCCAAGGCGATACTTAAAGAAATTTCGGGTGGTTAGCTCAGTTTGGTTACATGCCGGTTCCTTTACAGGATCCTAACGGCCGACAGGCAGGGGGCATGTGATTTTTAGGGCAAGTAGCTCAGTTTGGTTAGAGCAATTGATTTACATTCAATAGGTCGTAGGTTCAAGTCCTACCTTGCCCATTTTCTTGGACAAAAGACGTGAAAGAACATCCTCCGATATCCATTATTTTACCCGCTTTCAACGAGCAAGATAACCTTAAAGCCATGGCTGACCAATTGGCGGCTGTTTTAAAAGACTTCAATTACAAGATCGTTTTCGTTGATGATGGTAGCCAGGACGATACCTTGCATGTCTTAAAACAACTACGAGAACACAACCCTAGAGTGCACTTCCTTTCTTTCTCCAGGAATTTCGGTCATCAAAGTGCGCTTAAAGCCGGGTTGGATTATGCACAGGGGGATTGTTTGATTTTTATGGATTGTGATTTGCAGCACCCGCCCCAACTCATCATCAAAATGATTCAACTTTGGCAAAAAGGCAATGAAGTCGTTTATACCGTCAGGCAAGACGGGGGGGACATTCCTTTCTTAAAACGTAAAACAGCGGCCTTGTTTTATCGTGTTTTAAATTTCTTATCCGATGTTCCCATAGCCCAAGGGCGAGCGGATTTCTTTCTGATAGATAGGAAAGTGGCGAATGTTTTAAAGGACTATGACGAGTCTCCTTTATTCTTTAGAGGGATGCTCCCTTGGGTAGGCTTTAAGCAAATAGGCATTGACTATGTCCCTGGGCAAAGGTTTTCAGGGGCAACAAAATATTCGCTTAAGCGGATGTTTGAATTTGCTGTGGACGGGATCACTTCTTTTAGTATCAAACCGTTGCGGATCTCCATTTTCTGTGGCATATTTCTTTCTTTAGGGGCATTTATTTATTTAATGTTCATCGTTTATGTACGGATATTTACCAACCATACCGTGTCCGGATGGGCATCTATATTGGCCTGTGTCCTTTTATTAGGAGGCATACAATTGGTCATCCTGGGGATCATAGGCGAATATTTAGGCAAATTATTTATGAGCGCTAAAAAACGTCCCAATTACATTATCCGTGAACACTCTGGTATGGATAGATGAACTGTCTCGACATGACCTGCATTTGTTGCCACTCCAAAGATTTTAAAACGTATCTGAGTGATCTTTTATCCTGCACCTCCTGCGGCCATGTCAGTGCCAATATAGACTTAAGCTCATTGAATTCAAAAGATATCTACTCTATTGATTATTTCCAGCAGGGGGAGTATCTGGACTATATAAAAGACAGGGTTTGTTTCGAGAAAAATTTTAAAAAAAGACTCGAGTTAATACGGCAGTACCAGCCTTCAGGTCATTTATTAGAAATTGGTTCTGCCAGCGGTTTTTTTTTAAATATGGCCAACAAATACTTTGAGACTACTGGCTATGAAATTTGTGAAGAAATGGCCAATTATGCTAAGAATAACTTTGCTTTAAATATAAAATCCGTTGATTTCCTTCAAGATGACATTAGTGAGGACCACTATGATATTGCCGTGATGTGGGACTGTATTGAACACCTTGCCCGTCCTGATAATTTTATAAGAAAAGCACATGCAGTTCTTAAAAGACAAGGGGTTATTGCTTTAACAACAGGGGACATAGGGAGTTTCATGGCCAAGATACAGGGACGCAAGTGGCGCCTCATACATCCTCCAACCCACGTTCATTATTTTAATCGACAATCAATGGCTATTTTTTTAAAAAATCATGGGTTTGAAATCTTGGATATCCAATACCCTGGTTTCTATAGAAGCTTTAGGCAAATGTTCTACTGTTCTTTTGTGAACAGAAAAGGACGGATATGGGATTCCATCGATGAAAGTTTCTGGGCGGGGGCACCTATTTATTTAAATCTTTTTGATATTATGCTGGTGGTTGCCAGAAAAATTTAAATAATAATGCTATGGTATATTATTTAAGTATTATTCAAAGCCTTTTTTTGCAAGTATGGTATTTGCCTTCCTTAATCCTTGTCACATTAGCTATTCATTATATTTTTAGGTCCAAAGATAAAGAGAAAGCATCAATAGCATCCAGCAAAACGAGTATTTGGTGGTTAGGTTTTTTGGGGTTCTTGATTTTTATTGTTTTTTCCGTTGCCTATTGGATGTTTGGGGACAATGCCGCCCATAGTTTCTCCGATGACGTCACCCATACCCTCCAGACATATCTATCCGCATCTCATCGAGGTAATTGGACCAATGCTTTAACGGGGGGAATGGACCGCTGGTTGCTGCCTAATTGTTACCCCCTTGCTTTGGGGCGTATTTATGCCTTGTTTCTTCCCAAACCTTACCAATTGTATTTGTTAATCATGGCGATCAACGTCATATCAGTATTTATATTTACGTGGAAAATCCAGACTGAAATATGGCAGATGAGGCCCTGGGCGGCGTATATCGGGGCAGTGGTCGCCGTCATTGTAGAAGGATACTGGACCGGTCTGTACCCTGATGCCCATGTCTCTAATGGACACGGCTTTGCCATTATTATCGTTGGGGTTTACTGGTTGACGCGTTTTTGTGAGAACCGTAAATTCTGGATGGTGGCTGTTTTGGTCGGGGCAGCCATGGCCATGGGTTCTTGGACCCCATTCCACAATTTACCTCCGTTATTGATAACTATAACTTTATGGGGGCTGGTATTTTGGGGAAAGAGGGCCTGGTTAAAAGTTTTAAAAGCTAACGTTTTGATTGTTTTGGTGTTTATAACGATAATTTTTCCTTATTTTTTAGCTATTAAGCTGTTGTTTTCCACTTCCGGTCGTTTCGAAGTCTTCCGTCCTTCAGTGGAACTCGCTAAACTTTATTTATGGCCACAAATAATTATTCTGATGAGTATGGGGGGTATGGGGGCTATTTTAAACATTTACCGTCAAAAAGAAGTCAAACAGGTATTGGTCATGTTTTTAAGTTTTTGTTCGATACCTTTAATTGCTTATGTATTTGAGACAGTAAAGATTATGCCGTCTTTCCGTTGGCAACTACTTTATGCGGGTAACGATGCCTGGGCATGGATGGCGGTCATTTTCTTTATAGAAAGAATCCAACGAGCAATTGAAGAGCGTTGGGTCATGGGCGGAATAGCTTCTAGGATTTTAGTAATTTCCGTGGGATGGATCGTCATTGCTTTTGCGTGGATGAATTCTCTGTGGATGGACTTAATATCTTCTTACCCTTCGGGGAACTGGAAAGCTTTGACGGATACATCGGTCAGTTCCGTTCTTAAAATCGTTGAGCCAAAACCGGTCAGAGTGGTCGGGATTGATGATACTAATGACATGCATTTTTGGGGCCAATACCAGGGACTTGAGTCCATGTTGGGTTACACCCCTTTTATAGACCGACGAAAGACATATTTTTGGTGGTATAGCGCCATGATTGGCAGTCTCCATGGGGCTTATACGGCAGCGTTTTTATCG
>JAJXTI010000116.1 GCA_021783915.1 bacterium | reverse complement strand
TAATCCTGTATTCGCCCAATCCCCAAGCTCATCTTTACAAGCCAGTGTCCTTCCGTTGCTCGGAGGGGCGGACGGCATTAACTTTGATGATTTAGTTTTTGCCCCGGATATCCATAAAGTCCTTGTACCCGCGGGGCACACAAGAAAATTGTATTTGATCGATCCCGATACTTACGAAGCGGTACTTGTTTCCGGGTTTAACCCCATTCCTGAGAACAAGAAAAGCCATAATGCAGGAATAACTTCAGCCGATGAAGGGGAAGGGTTTCTGTTTGTGGCGGACCATGATACGCAAAAACTTGATATGATAGACGTAAAAACAGGAACCATTATGGCCACGGCACCTTTCAGCGGTGGTCCTGATTATGTCCGTTATGTCGGCATTAATCATGAGGTCTGGGTCACTCAACCGAGCAATAACCAGATAGAAGTGTTCACCTTTACGGTAGGGAATAAACCGACGATTTCTTCTAAAACTGTCATTCCCGTGACCGATGGACCGGAGTCTTTGGTGGTAGATCACATCCGTCGACGTGCTTATTCCAATTTAGGTCAGGAAACGGCGGCCATCGATTTATATACACATGCGGTTGTGTCCCATTGGCCCAATGGGTGCGAGCGACCGCGCGGGCTCGCAATAGATGAACCGAGGGGTTTTCTTTTTGTCGGTTGTTCAGAAGGTAAAACTGTCGTTTTTGATTTAAATAAGGACAACACGCAGCTGAGTAGTTTAACCACGGGGCCAGGTGTTGACATGGTTAGTTATAACGCGACCCTCTCCCATTTATATCTCACAGGCTCTAAGGACGCTTCGCTTTCTGTCCTGGGGGTGTCAGCTCAAGGTCAACTTTCTTTGTTGGGAGTTGACCGAGCAGTCGCCAGGGCCCATTGTGTGGTGGGGGATGACCGTAATAATATTTGGGTGTGCGACCCTCAGCATGGGCAGTTATTGCGGTATAAAGATACTTTCCCGGCTGTCAGGTAGTTTAAAAAATGAAATTTGGGATTAATAATATAAAATCTTTGTTTTTACTTTTGTTTCGTATGGCTAATTGATATACTTTAAGAAACAGGACGCACAGCATAAACTACTATGAAAGATTAGGCAACAAGGAGGCTAAAGGTGGAAAATAAACAAAGTATCAATACGGTATTTGGTTTGTTGGTGATTATTTTTCTTGCAGTGGTCATCCTGGTAGGCAATCATACTAATTCCCAAAAGGCCCAGAACCAATCAGATGAGAATCAGATTACGCTGAGTTATTTGTTGCAACGGCGCAACGCTAAGATAAAAGTGCTTTCCGCGCAATTGGCAGAAAAACAGAAAGAAACAGACGGTATTAAAAAAGAATTAATCGATGCTAAAAATGCTTTAGATGTTGCGAACAAGAAAATGGCCGCGGCCGCGGCTGTGTTGGATATCCCAACAACGACGCCAGTGACACCAAAAAAATGAAAAAAATATTTTTATTTCTGATGATGTTGGTTGTCTTGAGGCCGGGCATGGCATGGTCTCAAACGGTGCCTGATATTAAGATCAATGAGCCCGCAAAAGAAGAGGCCCCTGTCTTGGTTCGTCGTATTGTCTTTTCGGGTTTAGTTTTAAGCGACAGGAAACATTTAGAGCAAATCATCAAATCAAACCAAAACAAATATTTGTCCCGGGAACAAATCCAACAAATTATTGATAATGTCAAGATTTTATATCTTGAGGCCGGGTTTGCCAAGTTAACACGCATTGATTATAAGGTACAGAAAAACAAGTTAATGATTAATGTTTCCCTGGATAAATAAGGTATTTAGTGTTGGTTTTATGTTGCGTTCCTGATTGTGTAGTATTGCGCCGCTATGCATCTATAAAATGAAAATTGGACGCCACATAATTTACTGGATGATAATACGTATACGTCAGTTTTTTAAAGCCCCTCCTTATAATAGCCCAAAAAGATTTCAAAACGCCATTGGGAACTTCATTAGAAATTTCTGATTATCTTATTGAGGCAGGCCTAATAATGGACGTATTTGAGCCTGGTTTAAGGTTGTTACATTAATCACCACTGGCACAGCAGAATGCACACCTTTCTTTCTGATTTGTTCAATCATGGCCGGGTCAAAGTTCACCTGTATTCCGCCGTTTGCATCCTTAGTCACTGTCATGTCCATATTGGTGGCATCAAGATCAATACCACCGGGCGACTGGACCAGGACAACTTTATCTGATTTTGTTTGCTCTGCCTTCATAGCAGCATCGAGGAGTTTTTTAATATGCCCCTGGGCCAAAGCAGAGGTCTTAATTGTAATAAGAAACCCCAACAAATATTCAATTCTTGATTTATATGACTCGGGTTCACTGGCTCCTATTTTGGAATAAAATTCTTGGGACTGACGAATAAGAGGATCAATGGCAGTTAAATCACCTGAAAAACCGGGTAATTTTTCCTTTATCATCTCTAAAATTTTATTTTGCATTTGTTCCGTTCGATTAATTTCAAAAGCAGAACGTTGGGTAACTAAACTTCGTAAATCATCTGTATCTTTAGGGGTTGCTCCTGGCAAATCTCTAGCCATTAACTCAGCAGATTGTGCAGCAGCAGCGGCTTCCGCTTTGAGATTAACAATCGTTCTTTGAAAAACTTGCGCAACAGTTAATTCTTTTTTATCTTTAATATTCGTTATAATTAAAGGATATTTTCTAGAAATTTCCCCCGAACCTCCCCATTGAACTTGACCTTGATAAGTGCCATCATCGTGGAGTTCAAAATCATTCATAGAAAAAGTCGTCATCATTCTTGCCGGAGTAATACGGTCAAGGGCATAGCCCAGGGTGGCATAATAACGGGCTTCAGAACGCGGTATGTTCAGTAATTTCGCTGCTGCATCTGCCGCCTTATGGCGTAAGGATTCATCTGCATTACTTATTCCCTTCTGGGGCAAATCCGTAATTAACAAAACTGGCACGAATTCTTCGGGAATAACCCCTGGGATAACAAACCTATGGACCATTGTAATAGGATATCCCGGATGATGGGCTGCAAACATTAATGCCATTCCTAATGCTTGATTTTCATTAAATCCATATTCTTGAAACTTTTTCATTACTGGCAATATACTGGATGTTCCATGAGCAATAACTTGGGCGACCATGTAATTATCAGCATGATTAGCTATAAAATTACGGAGTCTCTTTGCGATTTCTTTGCTTTTAGCTTCTTCATATCCAAGGACAAATTGACCTATTTGCTCCCAAATTCTCTCTAACTGGTCCAATGTTTCAGCATTTTTTAGATTCAATGAATATCCATAATCATGACCCTCTACGAAAATCCTCATCAAATCTGCATCGGTCTTTGATAATAGGCCTTCTGCTTTTAAATCATTAATTTGGTCCTGATGTGAATTCAAATGGGGCACAACTCCTGGAGGGTAATTGGGGCGCCAGGCCCTAATATTCGGAACAAATTTGGATATTTGTGTTCCATACTGATTAATTAATGCTCTGGTCATCGCGGCATTCTCTTTACTTCGTTTCGCCGACATCGCCGCATCGGCTGAAAACAAGGCGAGGACAAATCTCGCTTGGACTCTTCCCGACAAATTAGCAACAACATAATAGAACAAGAAATGATCAGGGGGATTATGGACAAGAAAGTCAGTCGCTGTCGGAGACGTAACGAAAAATGTAGGAGTGAAGAATGCCGTTAAGGGAAGACCGCCCATTTCTGAGGGATGTGATTTTAAATATTGGGGGGTCTTACGGGAGATCAATACACCTAAGTTTAAGAATTTTTTTTCTAGGGCTGAATTTTGCGTTTTAGTAAGTTCTTTGGATAGATTAGCTGATATGATTTCCACCATAAGGCGATCAGAATCAATATGATTGGCGTAAAAAATCCTGCCCCGTCTTAACTGTTCTTCCAATTTTTTAAAATTGGCCTTTCTTTGCCTCAAATTTATTAATGTTGATAATTCCGAACTGTTAAGTCCTGGAAACTCCCGCTTCAAGTCCTGGAAGGCTTCAATCAATTGTTCAAATGTTTCTGCCTCCCTGATCTTATGTCTGACACGATCTCGTGCCAATGGCATCAAATGGCTTGAAATACTTTGTTTAGCCTCATTAAACAGCCGCATTGCGCTCTCCTCGGGAAATTCTCCTGCGGTCATCGCCGTATCATTGGCCGATTTCATAGCCAGACCGGCACCGTTAACCTTAAGGGCCACCTTAAAGTCTTCATCAACACCGGTGGGTTTTTCAGCCCTTGCAGCCACAGCCGGATTTTGGGTAACTGTCTCTCGAAAGTCTGCACTATAATACCCGCCGGAAAAATATTTGCGGGGAACGGTCTGGCCGTCAGCCAGGGAGTCTTCCTTAATATAGTTGAACACCCCCTTCTTATAAGCCCGCAAATATTGCTGGTAAATTTTCTCCTTGGCGGAAGGGTCTTGTAAATTAACGCCCTTGACCGTTGATTTATCCGCGTAGACCTGGTTCAACAAGGATTCCTTGAGGTTATTTTTATACCAGACGGCCAGTATCTGGGAATAAAAAATTTGGCGCACCACGGAGAAATTCTTACCGGTGTTGACTTCTTTTTCGATTTCGGGAAGGATGATGTTACGGACGATCTGAGAAGCGATGCTGTGGGGCTTATTGATGGTGTTTGGCTGATTGGCTTGGCTCACGGCACTGTGTTTCCGCAACGCCAAGTAATAGATCGG
>JAJXTI010000115.1 GCA_021783915.1 bacterium | reverse complement strand
TTGTTGCGACCTGGCCGATGAAACACAGACCCAGCAACTGATCCCTAAGGTGTACAAAGCTTTTAATGATTTTAACCTTTTGGTCAACAGCGCTTCGACTTTTGTGCCTTCCAGGTTACAGGCCAGTGATTTGACCCTGTTTCATGCCCATTGGAACACCAATTTCAAGGCCCCTTATATTCTCAGTTGTGAATTCGCCAGAATATGTAAAAAGGGGCAGATTGTTAATTTTATCGATGCCAATGTCACGAGAAATAAGTCCAATTATGCCGATTATCTTTTGACAAAAAAAGCCTTGTTAGAATTCACTAAAATGGCGGCCGTGCAATTTGGCCCGAAAATCCGGGTCAACGGCATTTCGCCCGGGATGATTTTGTCTCCCGTTAACGGCCAGGATGACCGAAAAAATCGCGCAGGGAGGATCCCTTTACAGCGCCTGGGCCATCCGCGGTACATTTTGGAGACATTGCAATTCTTATTGAGCAATGATTATATGACAGGTCAGATCATTGCCAATGACGGCGGGGAACAATTAGTTTAAGGAGGAACATGGCTAAAATTAAGATTTCGGACTTGAGTTTGCGCGCCACCGTAGGTACCAATGAGTGGGAACGCAAAAATAAGCAGGATGTGCTCATTAATATCAGCATTGAATATGACGCTGGCCGTGCCTCTCAAACAGATGACATTAAAGATGCCGTAGATTATAAAAATATCACTAAGAGGGTCATTAAAACCGTGGAAGCCTCCCGCTTTCACTTATTAGAGAAGCTTGCGGCCACTGTGCTAGAAGTGGTCATGAAAGACAAAAAAGTCGCTTCTGCCATTGTCCGTATCGATAAACCCCATGCCTTGCACTTTGCCAAATCGGTGTCCGTGGAATTGTTTGCCCACAGATAACATGAACCCATCCAGGGGGCTATCAACCTAATTTATATAGGAAAGGGCAGTTGCTGAACAGGATTTTAAGCCGAATTTAAATAATTTTTCTTGCCACAATAAAATACATTGTTAATATACACCCTATGCAATTTAAAGATAAGGTTGTTTTGGTCACTGGAAGCACCCGCGGCATAGGTAAAGCCGTGGCCGAGGCCTTTGCCGGACAGGGAGCCACCGTTATCATTATAGGCCGCAGCCAGGAGCAAGCGGCCCAGGTCGCCCAGGAGATCGTCCAAAAAGGAGGCCAGGCCCAAGGATATGGCTGCGATGTCACCAAGCTGGAACAAGTGCAAGAAACTGTCAACAAACTTCTTGACAAACATAAGTGCGTTGATATATTAGTCAACAATGCGGGGATAACTCGCGACAATTTGTTCTTTCGTATTGATGACAATGATTGGGATGAGGTGTTAAAGGTCAACCTTAAAGGTACTTTTAACGTTACCAAAGTGGTGGCTAGGCCCATGCTGAAGGCCAAAAGCGGTAAAATCATCAGCATTGCCTCAGTCATTGGCATAACAGGGAACGCGGGGCAATCTAATTACGCGGCCAGCAAAGCTGGTATCATAGGGTTCTCTAAATCGGCTGCCAGAGAATTGGCGTCCCGTGGCATAACGGTCAATGTGGTGGCTCCCGGTTATATCCGTACGGACATGACAGACAAGCTTTCGGAGGCCGTTCAAGCAAAGGTCTTAGAAAGGATTCCATTACAACGATTTGGACAGGCATCAGATGTGGCGGAGGTTTGTTTGTTTCTGGCATCCAAAGCCGCTGATTATATTACTGGTCAGACTATAGTAGTCGATGGTGGTTTGGCGATTTGACAAGCAACATAAAACTTCAAGGAGGCATCAATGGCAGCAGAAGACAAAATCAGATCTATCATCGCAGATCAATTAGGTGTAAAAATTGAAGAAGTCACTGCGAAAGCGTCTTTCGTGGATGATTTAGGCGCTGACTCTTTGGATACGGTTGAACTTATCATGGCTCTGGAAGAAGAGTTTAATATTGAGATCCCTGATGAAGATGCCGAAAAAATGAAGACCGTTGGGGATGTCGTTAAATATATTGAAGAGAAGGTCAACGCTTAGAGAATGTAAATGTTTAGGGTTTTTGCCCCCGCCTTCCGCTTTTTGTTACAGCGGAACGTATCAGCGGGGGCGAACTTTTAATAGAGGTCTTGACTTATGCTGATGCAGAAAAAAAGGGTAGTCATCACAGGGATGGGGGTTCTTTCACCCGTTGGATGTGGTGTCGAAAAGTTTTGGAAATCCTTGGTTGAAGGCAAAAGCGGTGTCCGTGCCGTGACGCACTTCGACGTTTCCGGTTTTGATTCCAGGATCAACGGGGATGTCATTGATTATGACCCTCTCCAACATTTTAATTCCAAAGATGCCCGTAACTTGTCGCGCTTTATTCAATTTGGCGTGGTTGCGGCCCATGAAGCTTTGGGCTCCGCCAAATTGGATGTTCGCCAAATGGACCCTTACCGCGCTGGCGTGGTTTTGGGTTCAGGCATAGGCAGTATTTATTCTGCTGAGGAAGAATATGAAAAATTGTTGGAAAAAGGACCGGGCCGCATTTCACCGTTTTTTATTACGCGCATGATCATTAATGAAGCGGCTGGTCAGGTTTCCATCAATAGCGGAGCCATGGGGCCATGTTTTGCCATCGCAACTGCTTGTGCCACGGCCAATAATTGTATAGGGGAAGCTATGCGTATGATTCAAGCCGGGGAAGTGGATGTCATGATTGCCGGAGGGACTGAAAGCGCGACTTCGAAATTAGGTTTAGGGGGGTTTTGCGCTTTGAAGGCCTTGTCTAAACACAATGATGTCCCTGAAAAGGCCAGCCGGCCTTTTGATTTAAACCGTGATGGGTTTGTCATGGGGGAAGGCGCGGGGGTGGTCATCTTGGAAAGCTTGGAATTTGCCAAAGCCCGTGGAGCCCATATTTTAGCGGAATTGGTCGGTTATGGACGCACGGCTGATGCCTATCACATTACCGCTCCTCATGAAGAAGGGCTGGGAGCTTTAAAAGCCATGGAACTGGCTCTCCAGGATGCCGGTGTCAAAACAACGGACATTAGTTATATCAATGCCCATGGAACTTCAACTAAACTCAATGACCAGATTGAAACCCTGGCCATCAAGAAATTGTTTGGTGACCATGCAAAAAAAGTTCCTATTTCATCGACGAAATCCATGACGGGACATTTGTTGGGGGCGGCCGGCGGCATTGAATTGGTCGCTTGTATCATGTCCATTCGCGACAACACAGTCCATCCAACGATCAATTATGAGACACCGGATCCAAGCTGCGATTTAGATTATGTTCCCAACACAGCCCGCAAAGTAAAAGTAGACATAGCGTTGTCGAACTCTTTGGGCTTCGGCGGACATAACGCCACCCTAGTGGTCAAACGATTCAAGGAATAAATATGAAAACATATAAAATAGCCATTATTGCTGGAGATGGAACAGGGCCGGAGGTCATCCGGGAAGGTCTTAAGGTCATGGAGGCGTCCGCCTCGAAATATAGTTTTAAATTAAATACCCATAGCTATGATTTTGGCGGGGAAAGGTACCTGCGGACCAAGGAGATCCTGCCAGATTCGGCGATCGACGAATTAAAGACTTTTGATGCTATTTATTTGGGGGCTATCGGCCACCCGGAGGTGAAGCCCGGTATTTTGGAAAAGGGGATACTTTTGCGTCTGCGTTTTGATTTGGACCAGTATATTAATTTGCGTCCCGTGACCCTTTATGACGAACGGTTTTGCCCATTAAAAAACAAAAAGCCGCAGGACATTGATTTTGTGGTGGTCCGTGAAAATTCTGAAGGCCTCTACAAGGGGTTAGGGGAATTTCAAAATAAAGGGATGGCCAATGAAGTGGCCATCCAAATATCCCATAACACCCGCAAAGGAGTGGAGCGCTGCGTTCGTTACGCGTTCGAATATACCCGCCAGCATGGAAAAAAGAAAAAATTGACCCTTTGCGGAAAAACCAATGTTTTGACCTTTGCTTTTGATTTGTGGGAGAGAACTTTTTATGAAGTGGCCAAAGAGTATCCGGACGTTAAAACAGAATACACTCATGTAGATGCAACGACCATGTGGTTTGTGAAGAATCCCGAATGGTTTGATGTGATTGTTACCGACAATATGTTTGGGGACATCATTACCGATTTAGGAGCCATGATTCAAGGTGGAATGGGCATTGCCGCCGGAGGAAACATTAACCCTCAAGGGGTATCGATGTTTGAACCCATCGGCGGTTCCGCGCCTAAATACACCGGTCAAAATATTATAAATCCCTTGGCAGCGGTCTGCGCGGGGGCCATGTTGTTGCGGCAAATGGGAGAAAATAAAGCAGCGGACTCCATCGAAGAGACTGTTAAAGATGTAGTACGTTCTAAACTCATGGACCTAGCTGCCGGAAAAATGGGATACTCGACTTCCCAAGTAGGGGATTTGGTTGTGGAAGGATTAAAGTAGCACCTTCCCAGCCCCTGGGGTTAGGAAGGTTAATAAAAATGAAAAAATACAATGTTGCTATCTTAGGTATTCGCGGGGCTGTCGGGCAATGCATGTACAGCATTGTCAAAGAACGTAAGTTTCCCATCAATCAATTGGTCCTGATTTCCCCTTCTGGAGCGGGTGGGGAATTGGAAGGCCATAAATATGTGCCCTTGACCAAAGACGTTTTTAACGGGGTCGACATCGTTTTGTCTTCGCCGGGGGCCGAAGTGTCCAAGGAATGGGCGCCGGTCGCCGCCCAAGCCGGGGCCGTTGTCATCGACAACACTTCTCAATTTCGTATGGATCC
>JAJXTI010000114.1 GCA_021783915.1 bacterium | reverse complement strand
AAAAGCTTCAGGGACGTTTAAATAAAATCAAAATCGTAAAACAGTATTTGCAAGGGCGTATGATCAGTTTAGATATTATTCGGGAACTTTATAAAATCACTCCTGTACCTATTTATCTAAATTCCATGGTTCTTGATGAGGATGGGACATTGACGCTAAGAGGCAACTCCACTTCTTCCACTGGTGTTTCAGATGCGATGTCACAGGTATATGCTTATGAAAAGGCTTTATCTGGTTCATCCATGTTTAAGAATGTAAAAAGAAAATCGATGACGAACACGCAAGATAACGGTAAAGATGTGGCTGTCTTTGAGTTGACTGTACAAGTTGTAGAATCACCCAAGGAGTAAATTGTGATAGCTAAATTTATTTCAGGATTTATTTCAGGTCTTTCTGATTTGGGCAAAAAATTACTGATTGCCGCGTCTATCCTGGTCATTGTGGCCATATTCGACCGCCTTTTAATTGCCCCTACCATGTCACGTATTGCAACGATCAATGCCGATATTGTTAAAGAAGAGAGTGTCATTAAAGAAGACGTGCATTTTTTGACTTACAAGAACAAAATTCTCAAAGAAGATCAATTGGTTGAACCCTATTTGACCAAGAATGTACCGACGGAAGATGAGATTATTACCGGTTTTTTTAAGACAATGGGTATCATGGCCACTAAGGCCAACATAACATTGGTCAAAGTGAGCCCTCCTGTTGGCCAACAGGAGAAAGATTATTTGAAATATTCTTCTGATGTGGAATGTTCCGGTAAGTTGACAGACGTGATTACCTTTATGCATTTGGTCAACACCTCCGATGAATTAATGAAAGTCATGAAATTTAATTTGGGATCTCCAAGAGCAGACTCGGATGAAATCAAAGCCACAATGACTATTGTAAGAATAATTGTCTCCAAACAAACTTTAGTTAAACCAGCTAATTCCTCCCCAGCTAACACCCATACTGATGGTTCAAACACAAAATAGAATTAGGATTTCTTGCGGTGCTCTTATTTTTATTTTTCTCTTGGGTTCTTTTTTGTCTCAAGCGGCCACCTTACGTGATTTGTATGAAGCTGCCGTGGATGCCTACAATAAAGGTCAATATGACAAAGCTATTGGAATTTATCAAGGGATCATTAAAGAGTCTCCGCAATTTGCGCCTGCTTATATTGGCTTAGGGTTGGCCCTTAAAGACAAGGGGGGGGACTTGGAAGAAGTGGTGTATTATTATAAAACCGCGGTAGAAAAAGATCCCACTAATTCTCAGGCCTTGGAACAATTAGGTCGCTTGTATTATTCCATCGGACAATTGAATAAAGCCCAGGCCATTTTTGAGAAAGTTTTAAGAATCAATCCCACCATAACGGATGTCAAGTTGTCTTTGGCATGGATTAATCTAATTGGTAAAAGAATTAATCCAGAACGTGCCATTTTTTATTTTAAAGAGGCACTTAAGAGTTCCCCGACACCTAATGCCTATTTTGGTCTGGGAATGGCCTATTTTGCTGATAACCAAAGAGTAAAAGCCTTGGATATCATTACTCAGCTCAAAAGCATGGGGCAGGAAGACCTGGCTGGTAAATTAGAAAAGGCTATGCGTGAAAATCGTAGAATTATACTGGATGAATTTAATACCGTTTCTCAGGATGAAGGTAATAATAAAAATAATGGGTCTAGTATACCTGTGGCCAACCCAAATAATAATTTTGCCAGTACAGGCAATGGCCCAAAAGGTTATAAAGTCCGTTTAAGTGGTAAGTTAGATGATTTATAGTAAATGAAATTTCCCTCCTAAAGTTTATTATAGGAAACGCTTTCCCAATATCCCTTTCTAACTCTTGACATGCTTTATTCATATGACATACTTTCTTCTAAGACGTGAAAAGAAGAGGGAGTATGTAATGACCCCATATACCCTACACCTTAATAAAGAGATGTTTAATAAAATACGTAAATTTATATCTATTGTTATTTTGACAGCTTTTGTCAGCACCTCTGTCAAGCTTCCGGCTTATGCTCAAGTAGTTTTCGAATCTCAAGTGCCCTGGATGCCAAAACCGGGAGTGAGGGTGGAGTTAAGCCCCGAGTTTACCCCCGCCTATTTAAAAGGGATGGTGATCCATCCGGACAATGCCCTACAGTTTGATTTTCTTATTTATCGCGGAGACGCACCCCTTTCGGGTAACCGAAAACAAGAAGAATATAAAAAACTTATCAAATACTTCTTGGCCTCTTTAGCCATTCCTGATGAGGACCAATGGGTCAACCTTTCCCCTTATGAAAAGGACCGTATTATTAAGGATGATTTTGGTAAGACCGAAATGGGTCGCGACATTCTGGCCCAGGATTATTTGCTCAAGCAAATCACTGCTTCTTTGATTTATCCTGAGAGCCATTTGGGCCAAAAATTCTGGGACAAAATTTTTACCCAAGCGTATCAAAGATATGGAACAACGAATATTCCATACAATACCTTTAATAAGGTCTGGATTGTACCGGATGAAGCGTTTATTTATGAAAAGGGTAACATGGTCTATATAGTCAAACAGCATTTAAAAGTCATGCTGGAACAGGATTATTTATCATTGGCCAAACATTCCGGTATCACAAATGTCCAGGCCGTGCAGGGCAGGGAAGTCAATAAATTAGGTAGTCAGGTGGTGCGTGAAATCGTACTTCCAGCCCTGGAAAAAGAAGTCAATGAAGGTAAGAATTTTGCCACATTGCGTCAGGTCTATAGCGGTATGCTTTTGGCAGCATGGTACAAACGGGCTTTAAAAGAATCTTTAATAGGAAAAATTTACGCTAACCAAGCCAAAGTCAAGGGTATTGACCAGGATCCCAAAAACAATGAGATGATTTATCAACAATATTTGAAGGCTTTTAAAAAGGGAGTGTTTAATTTTATTAAAGAAGATACGGATAAATATACCAATGAAGCAATCCCAAGGAAATATTTCTCAGGAGGGTTCACGGAGGGGTTTATAAACCCCCAAACAGGGGAAGATACATTTGATAGGGTAGTAAAATCAGCTAATGCTGGTATGGTGTCTGCTGACATGGCCATGAAGAAAAATAAGATTGAAGATGCTTCCGTTGATCTTGAACCCCTGCAGGAGCGGGCGGTCGGGATAAGAACAGGGACTGACTTTAATAAAGAGACGGTGATGAGGGTCAACAAAGGACATCGATATAATGTTAACGTCTCAGCCAGCAAAACAGTTTTTACAGATGCTATGAGAACGGAAATCAATAGATGGGCAGAGACCTTACCTGATATAGAAAAAATAAAACGTATTAGGCAACGGTTAGTTAACTTAAGGCCAAATTTGAAGCCAGCTCTGGATGACATTATTGCGTCTGTTCCTGTTGATGCTTCAATGACAACAGAGTTCCAAAGAGCAAGTGAGTTAAATAGACAATTGAATTTGAATTTGACATTAGTGCAGTTAAGGGTCCTGGCTGACTTGTTGAGAAAAGATGCCGGTCTGGCTTCACAAGAAGGACCTGCTATCAAAGATCTTGTCTTGCAGGAAGAACAGGCCCGCAGACAGGCTCCGGATCAAACCAGAGATACTTATGGAAGACCTTCAACAGTAGGATCTGGACTCAGAGGGAAAGCTGTATCAAGTGAAGACAAAAGAAACAACCCCGGCTTGTATGGCCGAGATGCTTCTATGAAAGGTGGTATCGACTTAAACACGGCTAATCTTAATCTGCAAATCAAACGTGACGGCAATGGCGTTCCTTTGCCCATTTCCCAACAGGACTTGGAACATATCAATATTGATGGATTGGTTCCGGTCATTATGGAAATAAAACCAGCGGCTGTTTTACCTGTCTTTTCAGAGCTTAAAAATACGTCCAAGCCGGCTACCAGCTAATGACAGCAGTGGTAAGGCTTAAGAGTTATGTTATAATGGCCCTGTGAAAAGATTTATTTGGTTAACTTTTTGTTTCTGTTTTTTTGTTTTTTCTATCGTTCAGGCGGCACTTATCAAAGAACCCAATGTCGCCGGGGCCTTTTATAGTTCTGATCCAAAGAAACTATCCAGCCAGATTGATTCTTTTATTGCTCAAGCTTCCATCAATCCTGTCACAAAGAAAGTGCAGGCCTTGATTGTGCCCCATGCCGGCTATGTGTATTCAGGGCCAATTGCCGCTTACGGCTATAAGGCAGCATCCAAAAATACATATACGACCATTGTCATTCTGGCCCCCAGCCATTATTTTCCTTTTGATGGGATATCCGTTTGGCCACAGGGAGGTTTTAAAACGCCCTTAGGTATTGTTAATGTTGATAGGGATTTCGCCACAAAACTTACAAAGGCCGACAGACGGTTTCGCTATTTGCCCAACGTTTATGAACGGGAACATTCGGTGGAAGTAGAACTTCCATTTATTCAAAAGGTTTTTGGCCATGTCAAGATTGTCCCTGTTTTAATGGGCAACCCTGACCCAAAAGTCTGCCAAAAACTGGCGTTTGTTTTAAATGAACTTATCGGTACACGGGACGATGTATTGGTTCTGGCCAGTTCTGATATGTCGCATTATTTTGATTATGACACAGCGAATAAAATGGATGCGGCAACTCTCGGGGCCATCACACAAGAAGATGCTGGAAAACTTTGGAACGGGTGTTTTTTAAGCCACCAGATGGAAATGTGCGGGGTTGTCCCCGTGACCACCGTACTTTTATATGCCAAAGAGCGTGGACTAAAGGTACAGGTATTAAAACATGCTAATTCGGGGGATACTGCCGGGGACAAGTCCAGGGTCGTGGGGTAT
>JAJXTI010000113.1 GCA_021783915.1 bacterium | reverse complement strand
GCAGCAAAAGCCGGAGCAGCCATAAGGACAGCAGCGGTAAAAACCAATAATCTTTTCATTTGTTTTCTCCCAATTTACTAGGGTTCAACTTTATATATATCTAGGTGTCTATTGGCCTAGGAAAATAACAATCATAGACCCCTTTATGATGATTCGTGACCGATTCTATCTCATCCCTCCTTTCTCAGTCTAGTTTCAAATCACCAGGGTGGAAAAGTGATTAGTATTCTGCCATTGGCTAAAGACCCTGTCAAGAAAATTCAACAAAATTTTAATATATCAGGGTTAAATGGAGAATTTGGCCGGGTCATCATAAGAGAAAGTGAAGGTTTCCTCATTATAGTCATGGAGCTTAGGAAGCACCAAATCCCGCTCTTGGGAAGGCCTTTGACCCTCTATATGGGCCTTAAACTCTCCCGGAAATGCTTTTATAATGCTAGAAATGAGGATTGACTCCTGGGTAGGCAAAAAACAACGGGTTTGGTTAGTGCAACAACCGCAAATCTCCAAAATCGCCTCAATATCATCCTGGCAGCCTCTACCAAACTCGATTTTCTTGAGATATTCTGTGATATGGACCGTTCCCCAGTTACAGGGAACGCACTGGCCACAGGAGCTTTTAGCGAGAAAATTAGAAAATTTAAGGGCCGCCTGCACCATGCAGGCATTTTGGTCATAAACAATAAAACCCCCAGAGCCTAAACCGCCTCCTACCTTTTTTAAAGATCCGAAATCTAAGGGAGTATCAAACCTTTCTGGAGTTACAACCCCGCTGGCCACTCCGGAGAATACAGCTTTTAAAGGAGATTGGCCTACTGGCCCTTGGGCTATATCATAAAGAAGCTGTTTTAAGGTCACTTTGCCTGCCGCAAGTTCATATACGCCAGGCTGTTTAATATCTCCACAAACTGTACACATGACCGTTCCTGGGGTATCTTCCGAACCCACAGATTTAAACCAATTCGCCCCTTTATCCATTATATGGGTCACTTGGCAGAAGCTTTCCACATTATTAACACAGGTTGGATTAGGAGAATTAGGCGTAAAATTAACCCCCTGAATATAAGGAGGAATATTACGTGGCATAGGGAAATTGCCATCAATAGATTCTATAAGTCCTTTTTCCTCTCCATAAAGATATTCATCTTGACCTAAATGTATTTTTATTACTCCACTTTGTATAATTCCAGAATTTTCCATCTCTTTCCGGGCTGAAAAAAGCCTGTGGATCTGAGGTTTATACTTCTTTTTTATCCCAATATAAGCCTCTTTAGCTCCTATAGCGTGTATAGCGATAGCTATTCCTTCTAGAAGATGGTAGGGGTTCTTTAGGATATTATAGCGGTCTTTATAAGTACCGGGCTCGCCTTCGGAGAAATTGCAAACCACATATTTGGTTGGGCAAGGCTCATTACGCACCCCGCCCCATTTAATGGCTGTTGGAAAGCCCGCCCCACCACGACCACGAAGATTGGCTTTTTTTAATTCCTCGATAATGTCCGCCGGGGCCATAGACAAGGCCTTTTTAATGGCCAAGCCACCCCCCTGGGAAATGTAGCCACTTACGGTAAGGGGTTTTAAATCCTGAGGCAACAAGCGACGGCATTCTAGAGGGTGCATGGGTCTAGAAATTTTTTAAGGGTTAACGTTTGGATGGTGCTTTACGTCGCGTCCTTCCACAATGTAAATAACCTCTTCAGCAATATTAGTGGACAAATCGGCAATACGTTCGAGATTGTGGGCAATACGCATTAACTGCAGGCAACGGGGAATCGAGTCCTTCTTGGTACGCATCAATTCAGTTAGGTCTTTAAGGATCTTGTCGCCAGCGTCATCGACAACATTATCACGTTCACGTACGGACATGGCCAAATGTACATCTTCATTGACAAAGGCGTTGATACCGTCTTTGAGCATCCTGACCGCGTTTTCCCCCATTAATTTCAAATCATCATAATGTCCTAAAACAGGATGCGTTATTAAAAATAAGCTACTCTCGGAGATATTTACCGCATGGTCCGCCATGCGTTCAAGATCCTTATTCATCTTAATCATCATAATGACCATACGCAAATCGCGAGCCACAGGTTCATACTGAGCAATGAGCTGTACGCACAATTCATCAATGGCGCGATCATAGTCATTGACCTTAGGTTCCTCTGTATTCATGACTTCAAGGAGCATTTCTTCCTTGCCGTCCAAAAGCCCTTTAATGCTCTTGGCAATCATTTCTTCCACCAAAGACGCATCTTGAATCAACTGGTGTTTGAGTTCTATGACTTTATCTTTGAACATAGCATCCCTTAAAATTATTTAAATATTATAAACAATCTTTATAATTTTATGAAATCATTTTTTTTATTAACCAAACCGTCCCGTTATATAGTCTTCCGTCACCTTATTAGAAGGCTTTGTAAAAAAAATACTCGTTGTATTAAATTCCACAAGCTCTCCTTGCATAATAAAAGCCGTCTTATCGGAAACGCGGGCCGCCTGCTGCATATTGTGAGTAACGACAACTATAGTGTACTCCGACTTTAAACTGTCAATTAATTCCTCTATGCGGCTAGTTGCAATCGGATCCAGAGCGGAACAGGGCTCATCCATAAGGATAATCTTGGGTTCCACTGCTAAGGCCCGGGCGATGCATAAACGTTGTTGCTGTCCGCCAGACAAAGATAAAGCTGAACGGTTTAAGTGATCTTTGACCTCATCCCAAAGGGCGGCCCGCCGTAAACACTTCTCCACAATTAAATTGAGCACTTTTTTATCTGAAATTCCTATCAGACGGAGCCCATAAGCGACATTTTCATAAATTGTTTTAGGAAATGGCGTTGATTTTTGAAAGACCATCCCAACTTCCCGGCGTAAAGCAACTACGTCCGTTTCTTTAGTGTAAATATTAGCGCCCTCCACCAAGATTTCGCCTTCCATGCGTGTGCCAGGAATCAAATCATTCATACGATTAAAAGTCCTAATCAAAGTGGACTTGCCGCACCCAGAAGGGCCGATTAAAGCAACCACACAACGGGACGGTATACCTATGCAAATGTTCTTTAAAGATAGACGCGGGCCATAAAAAAAATTCAAATTCTTGACCTGAATTTGTATGTCCTGAAATGAATCTTCCTTTTTTAACGGCTGCGTTGGCGCCTGTGACGGTTTAGGTGTATATATCTGCATAAAAAACTCCCTGCCTGGATAGGTAGGCTATCGACCACTCAAAAACTTGTTTCGTCTGGCAACAAAGAAAGAAGCGAATAAATTTATAGCGAAAACGACTGTAATAAGAACGATGGCTCCTGCCCAGGCCTGACGGTGCCAGTCGTCAAAGGGGGAAATAGCATAGTCAAATACCTGCAAAGGCAATGCGGCAATTGGTTCAGTCAAGGAATGCGAGAAATAACGGTTACCGAAAGCCGTGAACAAAAGCGGGGCCGTTTCCCCGGCCACGCGCGCTAAAGCCACCATGATGCCGGTCATGATACCACCCATCGCCGAAGGCAGAACAATGTCCACAGTCACCCGCCATTGGGGCACTCCCAAGGCCAAACCGGCCTCACGCAGTTGATTAGGTACCATGCGCATGAATTGTTCGCTTGTGCGTGTAATGATGGGGATCATCATGATCCCCAACGCAAAACCTCCGGATACTGCTGAAAATGTTTTCATGGGCAAAACGCAAACGACATACGCAAAAATGCCGAAAACGATTGAAGGAACACCATTCATGACATCAGTCATAAAACGCACGGTCTGGGCAAAGCGCTGGTGGGCATATTCACTCAAATAAATCCCCGATCCCAACCCCACGGGTACTCCCACACAAACCGCCAGCACCAGTAAAACAAACGTTCCTACAATCGTATTGGCCATGCCGCCGCCTTGCTCGCCCACAGCCCTGGGCAAACGCGTAAAAAAATTCACGTTCAAAGAGCTAATGCCTTGGACAATCAAATGGCCCAGGATATCGAACAATATAAAAAGCACGCAAACGGCACATAAAAATAAAATACACACCATGGTCCTGTTCCATATTTCCCGTCGCAAACGCGTGCGTTCAAAAGATTCCTGGATCATATTTTTCATCTGACGACCTCGGTGGATGCCCCGTTGGTGACGGACCATATCAAAAGACGGGCCAATATATTGACGAGGATAGACACCAAAAACAGAACCAACCCTATTTCAATCAAGGTTGACAAATACAATTGAGTATCGGCTTCGGCAAATTCATTGGCGATCACGCTCGCCAGCGTATAGCCCGGTGAAAACAAAGAAGCCGATATTTTGACGTTATTACCGATGATCATGGTCACCGCCATAGTCTCACCGATGGCGCGACCCATCGCCAGGATCACCGCTCCAAAAATACCTGCCTTACTATGGCTCAAAATAGTGTTGCTCAAGGCCTCCCAGCGGGTAGCACCCAACGCGTAAGCAGACTCTTTGTACACAAAAGGAACGGCCATAATCACTTCCCTGGAAACAGAAATAATAAATGGCACGATCATAATGGCCAACAAGATACTCGCCGCCAGGGTGCCGATGCCATAATTGGGGCCTTGAAAAAACGGCAAAAAACCGAAATATTTTCCCAAAAATGGCTGAATGTTGGAACGCATAACAGGCACCAAGACAAAAATTCCCCACAAGCCGTAAATGACACTGGGTATGGCCGCCAACAAATCAACCAGTGATGATATCACCCTCCCGACTTTAACCGGCGCGTACTCCGCCAGATAAATGGCCACCCCCAATCCAACCGGTACGGCCAACAGAATCGC
>JAJXTI010000021.1:3755-20678 GCA_021783915.1 bacterium | reverse complement strand
CATTAATACGGCAAAAGTCGGCCGTGTGATTTTGGGGACAAAGGCCGTGGAAAACCGTGATTTTTTAAAAAGAATGATCATCAAACACGGCGGGAAAATTTGTGTGAGTTTGGATTGCTCCAATGGTTTGGTGGCCCAACGCGGCTGGCTGTCCACCACTAATATCAAAGCTGTGGATTTGGCGGTGCAATTGGAGTCCGTGGGCCTGCAGTGGATGGTTTATACTGATATAGCCCGTGACGGGACATTGACCGGGCCTAATTTTGAACAATTACAGACCATGCTTGATATAGTGAAAGGAATTAAACTGATTGCTTCCGGTGGTATAGGGTCTCTTGAAGACGTCCGTAAATTATCTTTAATGAAAGGCCTTGAGGGAGCGATTACAGGTAAAGCCATTTATGAAGGTAAATTAGACTTAGGTGAAGCGTTAAAGTTATGCTCAACAAACGCATAATTCCATGTTTAGACGTCAAAGATGGACGGGTGGTCAAAGGCGTCAATTTTGTGCAACTTAAAGATGCCGGTGACCCAGTGGATTGCGCCAAGGCCTATGACGCCACAGGGGCTGACGAGTTGGTTTTTTTGGACATTACCGCCAGTTTTGAGAACCGTAAGATTTTTTTAGATGTGGTCCAAAGGACCGCCGAGGAAGTTTTTATGCCTTTGACCGTTGGTGGCGGGATCAACAATGTTAGCGATATCCGGGCCCTGCTCAATGCAGGTGCGGACAAGGTCTCTATCAACACCTCCGCCGTCAACGAACCCGGGCTTATACGCCGTGCGGCGAATATGTTCGGTTCTCAGTGTATTGTGGTTGCCATCGATGCCAAACGAGTGGAAGAACATTGGGAGGTCTTTACACATGGAGGGCGTACGGCAACCCGGAAAAATGTTATACTTTGGGCCCAAGAGGCCCAGGCACAGGGGGCCGGTGAAATTCTTTTGACCAGTATGGATGCCGATGGCACTAAAAACGGTTATGATTTAGCGTTGACTGAAGCGGTGGCGGCGGCCGTTAGCATCCCCGTCATTGCCTCAGGTGGGGCAGGGACTTTGGAACATTTTTATGAAGTTTTCACCCAAACAGGGGCTGATGCGGCGTTAGCAGCTTCGGTTTTTCATTATGGAGAGATATCAATCCCGCAAGTTAAACAGTACATTAAACAACAAGGAGTGAATGTCCGATGAGCGGTAATCCTGACATAGAAACAATACAAATTACAAAAGACAATTTAGAGAAGCTTAAATTTAATTCCGATGGATTGATTCCGGCCATTGCCCAAGATTATAAAACCGGGGAAGTCTTGATGATGGCCTGGATGAATATCGATTCTTTAAGAGATACGCTTGAAAATGGAAAAGCGTCCTATTGGTCGCGTTCCCGCAAGGCCTATTGGACCAAGGGGGAGACCTCGGGGCATTTTCAATATGTAAAAGAGATTTATTACGATTGTGACTGTGATGTTTTATTAATGAAGGTGGACCAAATCGGCTCCGCCTGTCACACGATGAAACGCAGTTGTTTTTATAGAAAGCTTTTATAAGGAAAGATATGGATTTATTAAGCAAGGATGAATTTCTAAAATTAAGCACCAAAGGCAATTTGATTCCTGTGTACAAAGAAATCCTTGGTGATTATTTGACGCCGACTTCGGCTTATTTACATTTGGCCAAGAAAGCCAGGTACTCATTTCTTTTGGAGTCTGTTGAAGGGCAAGAAAAGTTTGCCAGGTTTTCTTTCATTGCCCGCGATCCTTCTTTGGTTGTCCGTACCAAAGACAAACAAGCTGAGATTATACGGACCTTCCCAACCCCCGGGGGTAAGAAGGTCAAATTTAATTCTTCTCCACTAGAAGTCGTACGCGAATTAATGAAAGATTATAAGGCCGTAGAAATTCCACAATTACCTAGATTTTACGGCGGGATGGTCGGGTTTTTAAGTTATGACTGCGTGCGATTTTTTGAACGTCTGCCCCAAAAAAACCAGGACGATTTGAAATTACCGGACATGGTGATGGCTTTGGCGGAGGATTTGGTCATCTTTGACCATCGTCACCATACGATCAAGGTGGTTTCTTGCGTGCATCTTAAAGAGGGGGATTCCCAAGCTGTTAAGACCAAGAAATATAACAAGGCTGTCAAAAAGATTGATGGGCTCATTAAAGAATTGCGCCAGCCTGTTCCCATCAAAACCCTTGAGCTTTCCGGCAAGAAGAAAATCAAGGTCGTTTCAAACTATACACAAAAGCAGTATGAAGCAATCGTTGAAGCGGCCAAAAAGTACATTTACGATGGGGACATCATTCAAGTTGTCCCGTCCCAGCGTTTCGAGGCGAAAATATCGGTTGAGCCTTTTGCCATTTATCGCGCCTTGCGGGCTTTAAACCCTTCTCCCTATATGTTCTTTTTGAATTTTGATGGCCTGCAATTGGTGGGGGCCTCTCCGGAACTTTTGGTGCGTTGTGAGAACGGTTTGGTGGAAACCCGCCCCATTGCCGGCACCCGTCCACGGGGAAAGACTCAAAGCGAAGATGAAGCTTTGGAAAAAGAACTTTTGGCCGACCCTAAAGAGAAAGCCGAGCATGTGATGCTGGTGGATTTGGGCCGTAATGATTTAGGCCGTGTTTGCCAGCAGGGAAGTGTTGAACTTTCTGAGTTTATGCTGGTGGAACGCTATTCGCATGTCATGCACATTGTCAGCAATGTCCAAGGCAAGCTCCGTGAAGATAAAGACGCCCTGGATGTGTTGGAAGCTGTGTTTCCAGCAGGGACCGTTTCAGGAGCGCCCAAAATTCGCGCCATGGAAATTATTGAGGAATTAGAAAGCAAAAGACGTGGTCCTTACGCGGGGGCTGTCGGATACTTCAGCTTTTCGAAAAACCTTGATACTTGCATAACTATACGTACAATAGTCGTTTATCGCGGTAAGGCTTATGTGCAGGCTGGAGGTGGTTTGGTGGCTGATTCTCACCCGCCAACCGAGTATCAAGAAACAGTCAATAAAGCCCTGGCACAGATAAGGGCCATAGAGTTAGTCCATTAATTAGAGGAACCCCTGCTGTTTTCTTCGAAAACAAACGCAGGGGTAAATTCCCACTACTGATTCGTTTTAAATTCGCAAAGCGAACCAAAACGGTGGGGGTCATTTAAGAAAGGGAAATAAAACATGGAAGTACGCATCAGATTACAAAAAGCAGGAAAAGCAGCCAATAAAACTTATAACTATCGCATCGTGGCTCTGCCACGCAAAGAAGGCCGCGACGGCAGAACGCTGGATATTTTAGGTTATTATGACCCATCCAGAAACCCGGCTGTATATTCGCTCAACAAAGAAAAAATCAATGCCTGGGTGGCCAAAGGCGCACAATTAAGCGATACCGTCAAAAGTTTAATGAAGAAAGCCAAATAAGGGAGTCAATCATGTCGATTCAAGATATGCTCATTCAGGGATTGTTGGTTTTTGCCGTTTTTTATTTTGTGTTGTATGGCCCTCAACGCAAACGTCAAAAAGAACTTAAAGCGATGATGGACAATTTAAAAAAGAACGATGAGGTCGTCACATCTTCCGGTATCCACGGCACTGTTGTCATTGTCAAAGACAAGACGGTCGTGGTGCGTGTGGATGACAATTGCCGTATTGAGTTTGACAGAGAGTCCATTGCCAGTGTCAAATCTAATAGTGTTAAACCTGAGGTTGTAAAATAAAGGAAAGGTTCTTGCATGAGTGCTAATTTGCGCAAAAGATTTTTGATTATCCTCGCAGTCATTGCCGGTTGTGTGGCGTCCCTTATTCCTATCAATAAACGTATCAACCTTGGCCTTGACCTTAAAGGAGGCATGCATTTGATTTTAAGGGTGGAAAATGAAAATTTGCCCAGTGCTCAGGCCAAAAATGACGCGGTGCTCCGTTCCATGGAAGTCTTGCGTAACCGTATTGATGGTTTAGGTGTGGGAGAGACTCTCATCCAGCGTCAGGGAGAAAATCAAATTTTGGTGCAATTGCCCGGGGTCACGGATCGTGACAAGGCTTTGGACATGATCGGCCGGGTGGCCCATTTGGAATTCCATTTAGTGGATTCCGATCCGGAACGTTTAAAGGAAGCTTTGGCTGGCAATGTCCCTGATGGTTATGAACTCAAGAAAATGAAAAAAGAGGGGGGAGAATCTATTTTGATTCGCAAGGACGTGGCCTTAGGAGGGGACGCGATTAAAGATGCCCACGTGGATTTTGACCGTAACACCGGTATGCAGCCAAGGATTTTGCTTTCGTTCAATGATAAAGGGGCAAAAGAATTCGCGGATTTAACGACCGCGCATGTGCATGAACGCTTGGCCATTGTTTTGGATGGTGAAGTCCTTTCCTCTCCGGTCATTAATGAACCTATTTTAAATGGGGATGGTGTCATCTCCGGCCAGTTTAAATTCGAAGAAGCAAGTCTTTTGGCCTTGGCTTTGCGCACAGGTTCTTTGCCGGTACCTATGAAAATTGAAGAAGAGCGTACTATAGGCCCATTGCTTGGAAAAGATTCCGTTGAAGCGGGTGTGAAAGCCACTGTTTTAGGCGGTATCCTGATCGTGGTCTTTATGACGATTTATTATTTTATCGGCGGTTTGATTGCTTCCGTGGCCTTGATGATAAACCTTTTAATGATTTTAGGCAGCATGGGGCTTATCAATATCCTCATGCCTGATTCGCAAGTGACCCTTACGTTACCGGGTATTGCGGGTATTATCTTGACCTTGGGTATGGCGGTGGACGCTAACGTGCTTATTAACGAGCGTATCCGGGAAGAGTTGGAGAACGGACGGCCTTTGACAGCCGCCATTAACACGGGTTATGGGCGGGCACTGGCGGCCATCATAGATTCCCACGTCACCTCTTTGATTGCCGGATTTATGCTGTTTCAATTCGGTTCAGGCCCGATTAAAGGTTTTGCCGTGACACTTTCAACAGGTCTTATAGCCAGTCTATTTACTTCAATCTTTATTACCAGAACGTTCTTTAATTTTCTTACCGAGACGCGTATCATCAAATCTCTGCCGATGATGCATATTTTCACCCATCCTCATTTTAATTTTCTTAATAAGAAATATTTTTGTTTCGCTTTATCAGGAATTTTGCTTGTTTGGGGGATGGTGAACTTAATTTCCAAAAAAGATGCAGCTTACGGCATTGATTTCGCGGGTGGCCAGATCCAAGAATTCAAGTTCGAAAAACCCGTTTCTGCCGACCAATTGCGCGATATTTTTAAAGGGGAGAAGATTGAACAGCCTGTCATTCAAAATTTGGCCAACGCTCCGACAAATGTTATTTTGCGCACACGCGACGACATCCATGATCAAGTTATGGCCATTTTTAAGGACAAATTACCCAACAATAAATTCCAGGTCTTACGTATCGAAAAAGTGGGGCCTGTGGTCGGCCAGTCCCTACGCACCAAGGCCGTGTACGCCATTGTGCTGGCATTGGTCGGTATGCTTATTTATGTGGGTATCAGGTTTAAACATTATGATTTCGCCGCGGCTTCTGTCATTGCCATTTTCCATGATGTTTTAATCACTTTAGGCCTGGTTGTGCTTATGGGGCGCCAGGTAGATTTATTGGTGGTCACCGCTCTGATGACGGTAGCGGGGTATTCCATTAATGACAGCATCATCATTTACGATCGTGTGCGTGAAAACGTCCCTAAACTGCGCAATAAGCCCCTATCAGATGTCATTAATGAGAGCATTAATCAGACTTTGGGACGGACTATCCTGACAACGTTTGTAACTATGTTGTCCGTTCTTGCTTTGTATTTTGTTGGTGGGGAAGTCCTTAATACTTTCGCGTTGGTGTTGATGCTTGGTTTTATCTTCGGTACTTATTCCACGGTTTATATTGTCTCACCGCTGTTTTTAGCTTGGCATGGAAAGAAAAAATGGTAATTAATGTAGGGGCGGATTAAAATCCGCCCGTACAATATGTTCAAATCATTAGAATTTATAATCAATCAGCGTATCAATTTCAATGATGTCGTCCAAACGCTAGTCGCCTTCGGATATACCAGGGCGACTAAAGTTTTTAGGGAGGGAGAGTTTGCCCTGCGTGGCGGCGTACTGGACATTTACCCCGTCAATTTTGAGGTCCCTTTACGCTTTGACACCGAAAATGACATTGTTCAGTCCATTTGCGGTTTTGATATATCCGGCGGACAAATCATAGAAGAACATCAGATTGTCATTATCCTGCCGTTTAAGACTTCTTCCAAAGCTCTTTTCTCTTCAGAGATCCCTTTAAATAATTTTGTGGATATTGAAAAGGGTGATTTGGTTGTCCACAATCACCATGGCATTGGTCGGTTTTTGGGGATCAAAGAATTTGAACTCAACCAACAAAAGCGCGAACATGTCGTTATTGAATACAAGGACGGCGATAAGCTGTTTGTTCCCAAACATGACCTGCATTTAGTTCAAAAATATGTGACTTTTAGCAAGAAACCACCAGGCCTTCATAAATTAGGCAGCAAGGAATGGGCCTCTACCCGTCGGGCCATTGAGAAGAAGTTAAAATTGATGGCGGCTGAACTTTTGCGTATCCAGGCCTTGCGTACGCAGTTGGCCGGGTTTGCTTTTTCTAAGGACGCGCCTTGGCAAAAAGAATTTGAGGCCACATTCCCTTTTAAAGAAACACCGGATCAGCTTAAGGCCACTATTGAAGTCAAGGCGGACATGGAATCGGCCAAGCCCATGGACAGGCTCATTTGTGCCGATGTCGGCTATGGTAAGACCGAGGTGGCTATGCGCGCGGCTTTTAAAGCGGTCATGGACAATAAACAGGTGGCCATTCTGGTCCCCACGACCATCTTGGCTGAACAGCATAATTATAATTTCAATAAACGTCTGGAAGGCTTTCCTGTCAAGGTAGCCATGCTGTCGCGTTTCCGTACAAAGTCCGAGCAAATAGCCATTATTAAGGAACTTGCGGAAGGAAAGGTGGACATCATTATCGGTACCCATCGGCTTTTGTCCAAAGACATTGCTTTTAAAGATTTGGGCCTTGTAATCATTGATGAAGAACAGCGTTTTGGTGTTAAATCAAAGGAAAATTTGAAACAATTCAGGCTATTGGCCGACGTGTTGACATTGTCCGCGACACCGATTCCACGTACGTTATATATGGCGCTTTCTGGCGCGCGGGACATGTCAGTCATTTCCACGCCGCCAACCAGTCGCTTGGCCGTCAAAACTGAAATTATTGGCTTTGATGAAGGAATTATCGAACAAGCTATCAAACGCGAACTTGCCCGCAAAGGCCAGGTTTTCTTTTTGCATAACCGTGTGGATAACATTGAAACCATTGCCCAAGGTATAAAACGCATGGTCCCCCGGGCAAAAGTCGAGGTCGCACATGGGCAAATGAGTGCTCGTTTGTTGGAAGAAATTATGTTAAAATTTCTCCAACAAAAAATAGATGTTTTGGTTTGTACGACCATCGTCGAGTCAGGCATTGATGTCCCGTCCGCCAACACGTTGATTATTAACCGGGCGGACAAATTCGGGCTTTCCGAGCTCCACCAATTGAGAGGACGCGTAGGCAGGCTGGATGTGCAGGCTTGGGCTTATTTGATTGTCCCGGCCCAACGGGCCTTGTCTGAAATATCGAAACAAAGGCTCAAGGCCATTGAAAAGCACAGCGATTTGGGATCTGGTTTCCAAATTGCCTTTGAAGACTTGCAGATCCGTGGTGCGGGTAATTTGTTAGGTGCACAACAGCACGGGTTTATATCCTCGATAGGTTTTGATTTGTATTGCCGCATGCTTAAAGAGTCCATAGAACATCTTAAAAAAGAATTGGAGATCAACAATCATGAGAAAGCATTGGTTAAAAGTTCTTAGCTGTTTTATTTTCGCTGCCGTAGGCCCATGTTCGGCCTTTGCCGCCGGACCAATTAATGACGGGATTATTGCCATTGTCAATAATGATGTCATCACCCTCAAAGATCTCAAAGATTATATCAGCGGCATTTATCGGCAGTTAAGGGTAGAACACAAAAGCCCTGAGGAAATCCAGCAAATCATGACTTCTTATGAAGAAAAAGGGGTCAATCAACTCGTGGAAGATAAATTAATTTTGGAGGCCGCTAATGTCAAGGGGTTGGAAATCCGTCCAGGGGTCGTTGAAAAACAACTTAATGAAATCAAGGGGCGTTATCCTTCAGAAGACGATTTTTTAGCCGCACTTAACGCGCAGGGCTTGACGGTGACTGATTTAAGAAATAAAATCCTTAACCAATTAAAGACCCAATATATAGTTGACATGGAGGTCAGGAACAAGATTTTTGTCAACCCTGAAGATGTGACACGTTACTACAATGAACATACAGGGGAGTTTGAAAGTAAGACAAGATACAATTTAGATTCGATTTATATTTCTTTTGATAAGGGTAAATCCGAAGCCCTTAAGCGCATTAAAGAGGCCAGGGACAAATTAGTCGCCGGAGCGGATTTTGATAAGGTAAGCAAAGACTATTCCCAGGCCCCTTCCGTGGGTACGCTTGAGCAGGGACAGATGGTACCCGCTATTGAAAAAGAAGTCTTTAGCCTTAAGGAAGGGGAACTTTCACAACCCGTCCAAGTTGAAAACGGGGTATATTTATTTAAGGTCAACGGGATTTCCATGGGGCGAAGGCAGTCTTTGGAGGAAGTTAAGAACGATGTATATAATAAAATTTATGAGCAACAGTTTCGGGACAAGTTCAAGGCTTGGATAGACAAGTTGCGTGAAAAAGCTTATGTTGAAATCCGCAGTTAATACGCCTAAGTGCATTGCTATTACCATGGGAGACCCGCGGGGGGTAGGGCCAGAGGTTATACTTAAAGCTCTACAGAAAAAAGACGTCATTGGTCTTGGAAATTTTGTTGTTATTGGTGACCGCAAGTTATTACCAAAGACTAAAATTGCTTTTGTTGATGTTGCCTACCGCAGCCCCGCGGAAGGTTCACTGAAGTTTTTAGATAAAGCACTGGAGCTTATCAAGGGCGGGGTAGTGGATGCTTTGGTGACAGCGCCGTTGTCCAAAGAGGCCGTCAGCCGTTATAAAAAAGATTTTCGTGGTCATACCGAATATTTGGCGGAAAATTCTGGCGTTAAGAATTTTGATATGATGTTTGTGTCTGCCAAGGTGCGTTTGTCCTTGGTGACACGCCACGTTGCTTTAAAAGAAGTGTCTAAATTCATTACCAGGAAAAATGTGTTTTCAAGCATCAAGCTTATGCATGAGACTTTAAACCAAAAATTTGGCATTACCTGTCCTTGTATTGCCGTCTTGGGACTCAATCCCCATGCTGGTGAAAACGGCTTGTTAGGTAAGGAAGAAATTAAACATATTACACCAGCCATTAAGTCGGCCCAACAGCAAGGGATTAAAGTCCAAGGGCCTTTTCCTGCGGATACATTTTTTTGTCACGATAAAGGATTTGATGGGATTGTGGCCATGTACCACGACCAGGGACTGGTCCTCCTTAAGGGTATGTATTTTAGAAATTTGGTTAATTTTACTGCCGGTCTTCCATTTGTGCGGACTTCTCCGGTGCACGGCACCGCTTTTGATATTGCTGGTCAAGGGAAGGCCGATCCTTCATCCATGATTGCGGCCATTAAATTGGCTTTCCAATTGGCATGAAGACTCGCCACCGTCCCATTAAAAGTTTAGGTCAAAATTTTTTAATTGATGATCGTGTTCAACAAAAGATCGTTGATTCGCCGCATTTGCAATCCGGTGACACCGTCATTGAAATCGGCCCGGGCAGAGGGGCGATCACCCGTCGAATACTGCCTTTAGTTGGAAAGTTGATTGCCGTTGAAAAAGACCGTCAATTGGCCGCCTTCTTAAAGGGATATCTCCGGCAATCAAACTTAGAAATCATTCAGGAAGATTTTCTTAAATGGGACATGAAGCCGTTGCCGGACCATTTAATTGTGCTCGCCAACATTCCTTATTATATTTCGACTCCTATTATTGAGAGAATATTGGCCCATAAAGATAAAATCCAACGCGCGTATTTGACGGTCCAATTGGAATTTGGGGAACGTTTAGCCGCTGGCGCAGGCAGTAAGGATTACGGTTCTTTGTCATGTTTTGTGCAGTACTATGCTGATGTAAAGGTCCTTTTTAAAATCAGTAAAGGGTGTTTTTATCCCAGGCCGAAAGTGGATTCTTGTTTTGTTTCGTTGACCATGAAACCCGTTCCCGGCCATGGAGGGGGGCAGGCTAACAATGAAAGCCGGTTATTTACCCTTATTCAAAAGGCCTTTATGCAGCGGAGAAAAACAATCGTCAATGCCCTTAAAACGACAGTAGAGCAAAAGCGGCTTACCCAAGAGTTGGAGAGATTGAAAATTAATCCCCAAGCACGTCCTGAGGATTTAACTTTGTTAAATTACATCGAGCTTTCTAATAGCCTCGTGTTATAATGACCGCCATGGAGAAACGCATTTACTATCATGATACCGATGCCGGCGGCATTGTTTATTACGGCCAGTATTTATGTTATTTGGAAGAAGCACGAACAGAATTCTTGGAGCAAAAGAACCTGAGCGTGGCCCTTTTTAAAGAACGGGGCTTAGGGTATGCCGTGCGGGAGTGCCATATAACCTATAAAAGCCCTGCCCGCTATGGGGACACGCTTATCTGTTCGGCTAAACTTAAAAAAGCTACCGCAGTCCAACTTGTTTTCGAACAGACCATTCATGATAAAAAAGACGGCCATTTAATCGTCGAGGCCGAAGTTTCTCTGGTTTGCTTAAACATGGAATTTAAGCCTGTGGCCATACCGGAAGACTTAAAAGAAAAACTGACCGCTTAAAGAGTATGAAGGTTAAATACTTCACTCCTCAAGAAGCCAACCGCCGTTTACCTTATGTTCGTGGTATTGTGCAGGATTTATTGCAAATGGGAAGGAATCTGCAGGCCTTAAATTTATTGCCGCATCAAATCCCTGAGATTCGAGAACAACAAGCGATATTGCAAAAACAAGTTGAAACTTTGATGGCAGAGATGCAAGAGCTGGGTTGTTATTATAAAGATTGGAATTTTGAAATCGGCCTTGTCGACTTCCCGGCCCTTATTGATGGCCGGCAAGTCTTATTGTGCTGGCGTTCTGATGAACCTGAGGTCACGTGGTGTCATGGTTATGAAGATGGTTATGCGGGTAGACAACCTATACCTGAAGAGTTGTTATAACAGAAAGGGGACATGGATGAAAATCGGCAAAAGGACAGTTAAGATTTTTAAGATTAAAAACCGTGGCGGTTATGCCGCTATTTGTGAGGACCATTTGACCGAAGGGACGACCCAGCCGCAGGCCATCGCGAGAATGGTCAAAGCATTAAGTCGCACCGATCGCAAGAAAAAATGACTGACAGCCTGTTTCATTGGAATGTTAACGCATAATTTATGGGGGCGTAGGCCGCAACATAAATTATAAGGATGAATTAACCCCGTAACACTGCCTTGGGATCAGGCGGGGTAAAAAATGATTGGAGGGATACATGCAACATGAAATGGCAACGACATCCATACAATTAGACGGTTACCGTGTGGTCAAGTCTTTAGGAATTGTCCGTGGGCTTACAGTACGTTCTCGTTCTGTCATTGGTTCTATCGGCGCCTCTTTGCAGACTTTGTTGGGAGGCAACATCACTTTATTGACGGATTTATGTGAGAAAGCCAGGGAAGAAGCTTTTGATTTAATGCTTCAGCATGCCCAGGCCATGGGGGCCAATGCCGTCATTTGTGTCAGCTATGATGCCACCGAAGTTATGGAAGGAGTGACCGAAGTCCTTTGTTATGGGACGGCTGTTACGGTAGATCCGATTCGCTAACAAAATCTTGTTTTTAGTTATTGATGATGGTAATATTTAAAATCTTATGTCCCTCGCCATATTAAATGTTTCAAAATATTCCCGGATCTATGGTGAGGAGCAAAGTGAGGGATTATGATTACTAAAGAAGATGTTAAATATATTGCTGCCTTAGCAAGGATGCATGTGGCTGAAGATAAACTGGAAGGTTTGACCAAAAACTTGACAGATATTGTCGGATATGTTGAGCAGTTACAGAAGCTTGACTTAAAAGACATTAAGCCTACCAGCCATGCTGTCCCTCTGACAGATGCTTTGCGTCAAGATATTGTTAAACCTTCGTTGTCTAATGAAAAGGCCTTGTCCATTGCCCCCGAGGCCAAGGATGGCTATTTTAAGGTTCCTCTGGTTATCGAATGAAATTACATAGTTTAACCGCCCATCAGATATTAGACCTTTATAAGTCTAAACAGGCTTCTTCTGAGGAAGTGTTGAAGGATGTCTTGTCTCGTATTGGGGCTGTTGATTCCAGGGTCCGTGCGTATGTCCGTTTAAGCAATCAAAAGTCTGCAGGAGAGGGTTCTGCGGCGATTCCTATTGCTATTAAAGATAATATGTGCACGCAAGGGGAAGAAATTACCTGCTCTTCAAAGATCTTAAAAGGGTTTCATCCGCCTTATGATGCGGGGGTCATTGAACGGATAAAACAAAACGGGGGAAGGATACTTGGTTTTGCCAATATGGATGAATTTGCTTTCGGTTCATCCACTGAGAATTCCTGTTATGGCCCAACGTATAATCCTTGGGACCTGACATGTGTTCCCGGAGGATCCAGCGGTGGTTCCGCGGCTTCGGTTGCGGCGGATGAGGCGGTATGGGCCCTTGGTTCCGATACGGGTGGATCAATCCGTCAACCCGCTTCCTTTTGTGGTGTGGTGGGACTTAAGCCAACTTACGGACGCGTGTCCCGTTATGGTTTGATTGCTTTCGCTTCAAGTTTGGATCAAATCGGGCCGTTAACTAAGGATGTCACCGATTGCGCGCTGCTTATGAACATTATCGCAGGTTATGATGACAGGGACTCTACCTCTGTCAATGTCCCGGTACCGGATTATACTAAGGCCTTAATCAACGATGTGCATGGCATTAAGATAGGTGTTCCTAAAGAAGCTTTTGCCGAAGGATTGGATTCCCAAGTCAGTCAGGCCGTTGAAGCGGCCATAGAACAGTTAAAAAAGTTAGGCGCCGTTGTCAAAGAAGTTTCATTACCGCACACACCTTATGCGGTCGCGACGTATTACATTGTAGCCACCGCCGAGGCCAGTTCTAATTTGGCGCGTTTTGATGGGGTCCGTTATGGCCTTCGCCAGCTTTCAGCCAATGTCCGTAAGACCCCTGTCATTGATATGTATGAAGAAACCAGGGCCAAGGGTTTAGGTGATGAGGCCAAACGCCGTATTATGCTTGGCACATATGTTTTGTCCTCAGGCTATTATGATGCTTATTATTTACGCGGGCAAAAAGTGCGCACACTTATCAAGCAGGATTTAGATGGGGCATTCAAAGATTGCGACGTGATTTTAACACCCACAGCACCTACAACAGCCTTTAAAGTGGGCGAGAAGGCCTCTGATCCGTTGAGCATGTATTTGTCGGATGTTTATACCATCCCCGCGAATTTGGCCGGGGTTCCGTCCATTTCAGTTCCTTGCGGGTTTTCCAAAGAAGGGCTGCCTATCGGTTTGCAGCTTATGGGAAAAGCTTTTGATGAAGAAATGCTGCTGCGGGTCTGTTTCAGTTATGAACAAAACACCCCGTGGCATACCAAGAAACCTAATTTATGAGCCAGGAATTTGAAACAGTCATCGGTCTGGAAGTCCATTTACAATTATCGACTAAAACAAAGATATTTTGTGGATGCGTCAATGTTTTTGGCTCTGCGCCTAATACCAACGTCTGCCCGGTATGTTTGGGCCTGCCCGGGACTTTGCCGGTATTAAACCAGCAGGCTTTATTGTATGCCATCAAGGTGGGCCTAGCGTTAAACGCTCAGATTAACCCTTTTATTAAATTTGACCGTAAGAATTATTATTATCCGGATTTACCCAAAGGGTACCAAATTTCCCAGTATGATTTGCCTGTGGCCAAGGACGGTTTTGTGATGATTAAAACGGACAAAAATGAAAAGCGTATCGGTATTAAACGTGCCCATTTGGAGGAGGACGCGGGAAAGCTCGTGCATGACGATAGAGGCAATTGTTCTTTGGTTGATTATAACCGTACCGGTACGCCGCTTATTGAAATTGTCACGGAGCCTGATTTGCGTTCCCCTCAGGAAGCGTATGATTATTTGAATACCTTAAAGCTTATTTTGCAATATCTCAATGTTTCTGACTGCGACATGGAAAAGGGAAGTTTGCGTTGTGATGCCAATGTTTCTATACGTCCCATCGGGCAGACAGCTTTAGGTACCAAGACAGAATTAAAGAACATGAATTCATTTCGCGCGGTCAAAACTGGTTTGGAATATGAAGTTTGCCGTCATAAACAGGTTATTTTGTCCGGTGGGAGAATTATTCAGGAGACTCTGCTTTGGAACGATGAGAAGGCAATGACGATTGCCATGCGTTCCAAAGAGCAAGCGCATGATTACCGTTATTTTTCCGATCCCGATTTGGTGCCTTTTACCATTAATTATAAAGTCATTGATCAAGTGCGGGCTGAACTGCCTGAATTGCCCCAAATCAAATTGGAACGTTTTATTAAACAATACGGGTTAAGCGAATACGACGCCGGCGTCCTGGTGATAGACCAGGCCGTGGCTGTTTTTTTTGAACACTGTTGCCAGCACTATGAGCAATCCAAAAAGGTGGCTAATTGGCTCAATGGCGCTGTATTAAAAGAAATGAATGAACGAAAGATGGGCATTAGTGAATTGAAATTGACCCCGGTCAATTTAGTCGCATTGATTAAAGCTGTTGAGAATGGGGTTGTCAGTAACCTGGCAGGTAAAGAAGTTTTAAAAGCCATGTTGGATTCCGGCAAAACCCCCGCTCAAGTTATTCAGGACAAGGGTTTGGTCCAAGTTTCCGATGATTCAGCCCTTATGGCCATTGTCGAGGAGATTATTAACCAGAATCCGACGGTAGTCGAACAAATCAAGCAAGGCAAACCTTCCGCGGCCGGTTTTTTAGTAGGCCAAGCCATGAAAAAAAGCGGCGGTAAGGCCAACCCTAAAAAACTTAGTGAACTCATCATAAGGAGGATTTCCAATGCCTAAAAAGACATTGGTTTTTATTTTAGCGTTGATTTTTTGTTTATCGACAGAGACTTTTATTTTAAATCAAAAGGTTCGGGCAGATGACCAAAAGAAAATAGAAGTTAAACGAGCCTCCAAGAAAGACATGGATGATCTGTATTCAAAGGTGGAACTCTTTAGTTATGCTTTGACGACCATCCAATCCGAGTATGTTGATAAAAAAAGCCCTAAAGACCTTATTTATGGCTCGCTGAAAGGGCTGCTGTCCTCTTTGGACCCTCATAGTCAATTTCTAGATCCCGATGACTATAAGGATTTAAAAACTGAGACCGAAGGTAAATTCGGAGGGCTGGGGGTTGAGATAACTATTAAAGATGGCTTGTTAACTATCATTACACCTGTGGAAGACACGCCGGCATGGAAAGCCGGGATCAAACCGGGAGACCGCATTGTAAAAATCGGGAAGGAACTGACCCGAGACATGACCTTGGATGATGCAGTCAAACTTTTACGGGGCAATCCTGGTACGGTCATTCATATTACCATTTTACGTGAAAGTGAAGGACTCATTAAAGATTTTACTATTACCAGACAAATGATTCATGTCCAAGATATTAAGGACGCCCATTTGATTGATGGCCATATTGGGTATATCCGCCTGACGGAGTTTCGTGAAAATAGTTACAAAGAGTTTCATGATGCGCTTAAAAAGCTCAAGGAACAAGGCGCGGATAGTCTCATTGTGGACTTGCGCAATAACCCTGGAGGACTTCTTAATGTGGCCATTAAAATTAGCGAGCAGTTTTTACCTGCGGGGGAAACCATTGTTTCCACTAAAGGCCGCCAGGCGATCAATGACATGGTGGCAAAATCAAATAATGTCAATGGAGAATTCTTGAAGTGGCCGGTCGCGGTGCTTATTAATGAAGGGAGCGCTTCAGCGAGTGAAATTTTCGCAGGGGCCCTTAAAGACAATAAGCGGGCCGTAACCATCGGGACCAAGTCTTTTGGCAAAGGCTCCGTGCAGTCGGTCATTCCTTTGCCTGATGGTTCGGGTTTACGTTTAACAACGGCGAAATACTTTACCCCTTCGGGAGTGTGCATCCAAGGGATTGGTATTACGCCAGACATAGTGGTTGCCCGTGTCTATCCTAAAGAAGAAAAAGAAGCAGACAAAGGAAAAAACAAGAAAGAAGATCTAAATGAAATCTTTGAGGATGTGGAAAACAATGGAAAAAAGCAGCCTGAAAAATTGACTGAAGAAAAAAAGAAAGAATTAGAACAAAAGAAAAAGGATGAAGCGGATAATCAATTACAAATTGCCGTTGATGTTATTAAGGGCATAAAAATTTATCGTAATTCCACTGGTCCTGTTTAATTATGGCTAAAAAATATAAGATCCCCTCCGAAGACAAGAAAGCGGTCAAGACAACGATGGTCATATTATTGGTGTTTGCCTTGGCTACCGGTGTCTTTTTGTTTTTTCATAAAGAAAAAGAGGTCAAACCAGTTAAGGTTAGGCCAGCGGTGGTACGGGTGTCCAAACTTCCAGCCGTACCAGTAAAATTGAAAAGGACATTTGTCGATAGGATACCTTTAGGAAAAGGGGCGAAAATAGCCTTTATTCTCGATGATTGGGGCTATAGTATGATCAATTGCCATTTTCTAAAAGAAATCAAAGCACCTATAACGATTTCGGTTTTGCCTAGTTTGCGTCATAGTAATGATATCATGAAGTGTGCCAACCTTTATGATAAGGACATTATGTTGCATTTGCCTCTTGAGCCGTACCATAATTCGGACATTTATCCAGACA
>JAJXTI010000021.1:0-3745 GCA_021783915.1 bacterium | reverse complement strand
GACAACTATGTCATTACCACCAAAATGCCTTTGGCCAAAGTAGAAAATCTCTTGGATGGTATCTTAAAGAAAATGCCTTTAATTATAGGGGTCAATAATCACATGGGTTCCAAGGCCACAGAGGACAGGCCTTTGATGAAATTAATCCTAAAAAGGATCCAAAAGCAGGGGTTGTTTTTTATCGACAGCATGACGGCGCCGCACCACTCCATTTGTGGTGAACTGGCGGACGAAATGAAACTTCCTTTTGCCCGGAGAGACGTTTTTTTGGATAATATTAATACGAGAGGTGCCATTAAAGCCCAGTTATTGGAACTTGTCCAAAAAGCGCGCCGTAAAGGTTATGCCATAGCTATCGGCCATGACCGTAAATTAACTATGCAAGTCTTGAAAGATGAAATCCCCGCCCTTCAAGAACGGGGTTTCCAGATTGTTCACGTCAGAGACCTTTTGCGCAATCAAAATTAATGAATATACTGGGTATTGAAACTTCTTGTGATGAAACTGCTGCCGCCGTGGTCAGAGACGGTTTTAAGGTTGATTCCAATGTGGTGGCCAGCAGTCTTAAGGAACATGCCGCCTTTGGCGGGATCATTCCTGAGATTGCTTCCCGTCGGCAAATTGAATCCATCCATAGCGTCGTGTCCCAGGCCTTGGATCAGGCCAAGGTGACATTAAAGCACATTGATGCCATTGCTGTGACCGCCAAACCAGGACTCATCGGTTCTTTACTGGTGGGGGTTTCTTTTGCCAGGGCCTTGGCCTATGCGGCCAAAAAGCCTTTGATAGAAGTGGACCATATCCAAGCGCACTGGTATGCTTGTTTTTTACGTTCTAAGAATGATAATAGGCCGTTGCCAAATCTACCGGCGGTGGGCTTGGTGGTCTCTGGAGGCCATACCAGCCTTTTTGACATCAAGAATGTTGATCGGGTGAAATTAATCGGTAAGACCCGTGATGATGCCGCTGGCGAGGCCTTTGATAAAGTCGCCCGTCTTTTAAATCTAGGTTATCCCGGAGGGCCTGTGATTGACCGTCTGGCAAAAGAGGGGACCAACGACCAGATCCGTTTTCCACGGGCAGAACTGCAAGGAAGTTATGATTTCAGTTTCAGCGGCCTTAAAACAGCTGTTTTGTATTACACCCGCAAACATAAGAATTTTTCCGTTAAACAAGTTGCCTATTCTTTTCAAGAAAGCGTGGTTGACGTTTTAACAGACAGGGCTATTTTGGCCTGTCAGCGTAAAAGAGTGAACACGTTGTTTGTTGGTGGGGGAGTGGCAGCCAATTCTGCTTTAAGGGAACGTTTAATACAGACAGCAGAAGAAATGGACATAAAAGTATATTTTCCACCGATGTCTTTTTGTCTGGATAATGCCGCTATGATAGCCGGCTTAGGGTATCGATTGACGAAGCGCAGGTAATTTGATATATATGTAAAGTAAAGATCCGGCAATGGCCGGGTTTTATTAAAAAGGAGAGTCTATGGCTTTTAACCGTCGGGAACAGAAAGAAAACCCAGAGGAAAAAGTCATTGAAATTAATGCCCAAATGGAAGGCGCGCTGACCTTCAGCGATCCGGTGAATTTGAAAATTTTGGGGCGCTTTACAGGTAAACTGGACACAAAGGGGACTTTAACCATTGGTCAATCGGCCCATGTCGATGCTAATATCCAAGGTGAAAATATTATCATTGCCGGTAAGATTAAAGGCAATGTGGTTGCCAAGAAAATGCTCGTGCTTATGCCTACTGCGGCCTTGACCGGAGATATTTCAACGCCCAAGCTTAATATCGTTGAGGGTGCTGTTTTTCAGGGGCGCTGCCAGATGCTGGATGAATTTTTGAATGTGGAAGACCTGTCTCAATATTTAGAGATTGAAACCGGAGCCATTGAAGAATTAGCCGCCACCGGTAAGATCCCTGCCATCAAAGACGAACATGGCTGGAAGTTTGAACGCATTAAAATCGACCAGTGGGCTGCGGCCGGTAAGGTAAAATTATGAGCGGGCAATATATTACCGTGCGTGAGACAGCGCAAATTTTAGGAGTTTCTGAGAAAAAGGTCATGGATCTTATTGAAGCGGGACAGTTGCAGGCCTACCGTATTGCGGATCAATTCCTACGGTTAAAACGCAATGAAGTTGTGCAAATGCGTTCCAGTGGTCAGGTAGCAAGCGAGCAAGTCCAGCTCGAGTACACCTTTGCCGAAAAACTTGAAGATTTCTTTTATTTTAATGATTTTTATATTTTTTCTCTTTTTATTATTTTAGGATTACTCTATATCATCTTTTTTGTTTAATATCTGTCATAAGGGAGGGGCATGAATAAAACATATTACGGTAAAATAAAAATATTGGTTGTTTTGACTGGAGTTTTGTGCGCTTTGAGTGGATGCGCCACTTTAAGAGAAAAAATATATTCAGACGCGGACAAAACGGCACTGGGATTTTTTAACGACCTGCAAAGGTCCGACAGGCAAGCCGCTTATGATTTATTCGGCAAAGGCCTGTCCCAAACGGTCTCTTATGAGCAATTTGACCAATTGATAGGGACTTTTCAAAAACAATGGGGCAGGATAGAATCTTATAATACGGCCTTAATGCCTTTCCATAAGAGAGAAGGGGAAGATAATTTTATTCCTTTAAACACGCCCGAGGACAAGATCAAGCGTTATATTTTTGACGTTAAATTGGAAAATGCCGAAGTTAACTGTGACCTGACGCTGGTTCCTGATGGGGACGAATATAAAATTGTTTGGTTTTCATTCTGGGGTAGTAATATTTACATGACCCCTGAGATTGACAAGAAAATAGAGGGATTGTTTTCCAAACCCGCTGGAACAGAACAATGATGCGCTATGTCTGATTTTAAAGTCGTTGTTGAGAAGCCCTCCCAAGCCAGACTGGAGGATTTAAATGTTTTTTCTTGGCCTATTTGGACCAAGGAGGCATCAAGTTTTGATTGGCATTATGATGAGAAGGAGGTGTGTTTCTTTTTAGAAGGTGAAGTCACTGTCAAGACGCCTACCCAAACAGTGTCTTTTGGCTGCGGCGACTTAGTTACCTTTCCCCAAGGGTTAAGTTGTACATGGCAGATAAAAAAAGATGTGCGTAAACACTATAAGTTTGGCCCATAGGACTTTTCGGAGCATATTCCCATTTTGAAAGAGCACTGATTGGCAGATATTAAAATTTGGATTCTCGCTTGAACCAGGTAAGGAATCAATTACAATTAATATAAAGAGAGTTTAGGTGTCTAGGCGAAGGGAGAACTAAACTAAAGGAGGCGGACAAATGAGCAGTTTACAAATGATTCTTGTATCACCCACGAAATTGGTTCTTGCGCAAATCGGTCAGTTTGTTGCTTCTTTACTGTTGGTCGCTATTCTTTTATTGATTGGTTGGCTTGTTTCTGAATCTGTTAAAATTGGCGTCAATAAAATATTAAAAGTCTTAAAATTTGACGAACTCTCTCATCGTATTGAGTTAGATGCCGTATTGTCCAAAGGAGGTATCACGGCGTCGCTTTCGGATTTAATCAGCGGTATTTGTTATTGGTTGGCTTTGCTGATTACGTTTGTGGTTACCTTAAATGCCGTGGGGTTGACAGTCGCTGCTGATTTATTGCAGAAAGTCGTTCTTTTTGTGCCTAACATTATTGCGGCTGTATTTATATTAATAGTAGGGATGTTTGCGGCCACGATATTAAGGAATATTGTCAAGACGGCCGCTAGTAATGCAGGCA
>JAJXTI010000112.1 GCA_021783915.1 bacterium | reverse complement strand
CCGATCTTCTTCACAGAGCATGGATTCCTCTAATTTGCAGTTTAATGAAGTGCATTTATATGATTTACCTTCGGCCGCGGTATTTGATGAGATGTGCGGTGATGCCCCTAATATGGCAGGAGGCATCCATTTTGTTTCGGAATCTAACAGTGTGGTATGGAGAAGGGGAGATATTGAAAAGAAGCTTCCTCAAAGTTTATTGTCCGCAGTTATCGGCAGCCAATGCCATCGGTTAAGTTTGGGGGCAACCCCCGCGCAATGCATGAAAGACTGGGGGCCGTTATATCCCAGGCAAGGATTTGTAGTGACTCAAAGTCAAGCAGTCGCTTCCATAGTTGACGCTTTACGGGCTGTTAGCGTTGCAGGGGATACCATGTCCCCTTATCTGAAATCCCCGTTAAATTTTTCAATGAATATGACGAAAGACAAAGTCCAGATGGCATATCCGACCCAAGGACAATGCCTTCCCATAGGCTCTGATCCACAACAATTGGAAGCTGACAATCAATCAAAGGACGGACGTTATGTATGGATTTATTGGCACCAGCGTCAATGTTGTATTTAGCGTTTTTATTCTTTTTTTGAGCTTTTCTGATGAGACTTGTGCGCAACCGACGGTTTTTCAATCCCATGACATTTTTTCAAAACCTGCCGTTTGTCTTCATTGTGCGAACAACACCCCTTCGGTCATTACAAAATCGGCATCCGTGCATAAGGAACAAAAGATTTTGGTTTTTATTGACCCTCAATGCCCGTGGTGTCATAAAGCGTTATTATCGTTGAATGACTTTAAAAAGAAAAACCCCCATTGGGCCGTGCAAATTTATATCATGGCCACTATCAAAGAATTTGTTGATTTTGTGCATACCGAAATCCCCTCGTTACCGCTTGACTTGGACTATACGTTGGATGTCAACGGTAGTTTGGCTGATAAATACGGTGTTCATAAAACACCCACGTACATCATTAGCAATCATGATAACCAGAAAAAGGTGGAAGGTTATGTGGATCTTGGCCGTCTTGATTTTAATGGTGGCATCTGATATCTATGCCGCCAATCCTTATAAAATGGGGCAAGTGGATTATTTTCGCCAAAACACTTCCATTCATTCTTCAGTAGAGCAAGCTTCATCATTTGATTGGAATGAACCAATGATTGGTGCTGATGGGCGCGTTAGCCAATATACGCCTCCTGCTCCTATGCTTGCTTTACTGGAGAATCCCACCCCTAAGAATGCCAAGGCCTATCTTGGTTGGCAAAAACAGAGGGTGCAAAAGATTCTTAAGGCCCAGGAAATGATTGACCAGGTATCTAAAGAGGAAAGGCCGTGATGGTTTATCTATGTTTCTTTCTTGTGTTTTTTCCACTGAGTGCTTACGCCGATGTCTTTTCTAAACCCGCAAGCCCTGACCAAGGCCGTTTGGAACAAAATCTGGCCAATGATTTCAAGAATTTTTATTACCGGGGAGGGATGGATTATAACATCTTCGATTCCACGCAGAATTCTTACAATTTAAATAAAGATAGCATCAGCTTAGGGTGTAACCGTTTTGATTCCCACGCCAGTTTAAAGAACATGATAGCGAGCAACAAGCTTGATAAACTTAGTTATGTCGGGGAATTTAGCAAGACTGAGTTTGAAAAATTGATCAACAAAATTTCCTTGTCGCCTCTGGTAACTTGGGAATATAGTTCTCCAACGGTCGCCGATGTATATAAATATTTAGATACGGTGGCCCATTTACAGTTATCTATGCGTTATAACCAGTGTGAGAATTTAGAGCGGGAGGTCAATGACCCTGTTGTCCATTTACGTAAACAGGCCCAGATGGATTGTTTAAAAAGAATCGGGTTGCAAGATGACATGAATGCTGCTTTTGAAAATTGTTTTCAAAATGGCCATGTGGGTGGCACAGAGAAACCTTTTGCGACCCTTGAGGACCCCAAGGATGGGGGCCGTTACATAGGAATGGGGGTGGATGTGACCAATAAAACATTGGACCGTGTCAACCAGCAGAACGCCCAAGATTTAGATGATATAAAAGCAATCATACCGCATATTTTAGTCACTCCTGACACTGTCGATTTTTTGGGCCCTAGCCGGAGAATACGCCAGGTCGTCTCCAAAAACCGGCAGGATTTTCTGGGTTTCTTAGGGAATGTTGTGAAAACATATAAAAGCGATCAAAGCTTTTCCCGGACTGATTTGGGTCAATTATCCGTAGCGGGGGTCCCTTTGACCGAAGCCCAGCTAAAGAATATAGCTATGCTTGATGATACAACGGCTTATTTGGCTATGAACAAAATTGCCTCGCAGCTGGCGTATCTAAAGACCATGGATCTTTATACAAAAGCCCTGGAATTTTTAAGACGGGTGTTGAACCATCCGGCCATTGAGCCCGGTTATAAAAGGTTGATGCAGGAAGATTATGATTTCATGGTTTACGAAATGGACATGCTTAAACAAGAGAAGGCCCGCTTGGCGGAATATTTTGGCTTCATGGGGACTATTTTAGATGAAGCGGACAGCAAGAGGTTAAAAACGATAGCCATGATTAAAGAAGAATCCGCCGAAGAAGAAAAGAAAGGTTTGTTCAATCTCAACCCGTGAATAATCAATCTTTAGGCCATTGGGGTGAGGAATCCGCTTGCAGGTATTTACAGGGCAAGGGGTATAAGATTTTAGAGAGGAACTTTCGCAACAAGCTTGGTGAGATCGATTTAATAGCCAGAGACGGGTTTAAAATATGCTTTATTGAGGTCAAAACAAGAAAATCCCTCCATTATGGAGCGCCCTTTGAAGCTGTTGGCTCCACTAAACAGCATAAAATGGTTCAGGTGGCTTTAAGCTACTTGAAGTATAAACTTTACACTACAGATGTTTTAGCCCGGTTTGATGTGGTTTCTGTTTACCAAAACCCTCAAGGCCCTGCGATTGTAGAGCACATCGTCAATGCCTTTGATTTAACCTATTTAAGTCATTGACAAACGAAATATTATCTATTACACTCAAATTCAAATTTATTAACCTGCTTTTTTTTCAAGGAGGAATGGATGGAGAAATTATCTTTTTATGATGTCAAAACCAAGGCAAAATTTGAATCCGAAGAATATAGTGTAAAAGAAAAGAGCGGACGTTTTTTTGCTGTTACCAAATCCCCTAAAGGGCCGCATGAATGCTGGCGCGTATTAAGTAAGGATCAGGCTGCTAAACTTAAAAAGAAATAAGCGGGAGTGGTTTCTATCCGAAGCAAAGCATTGACTTCCAAACAATTAGCTAATAAAGTCGCTCAATTGGCTGCCCATAAAAAGGCCCAGGACATTGTCGTTCTCGATATGCGGGGATTGGTCAATTTTTGTGATTATTTTGTCCTGAGTACAGGCACTTCTGACCGTCAGGTCAAGGCCATAGCCGAAGGCATCCATGAGGGTCTATCAACAGAAGGCATTGATACTCATCTCAAACGCAGCATTAAAGGTCTAGAATCAGCTTCCTCTGTTGATGGCATCGGTGCTTGGGTCCTTTTGGATATGGGGGATGTGGTGGCCCATATTTTTGAACCCGGTGCACGGGAATTTTATGGTTTGGAACATCTCTGGCAGGACGCGCCTTTGACCGCCTATAAAGAGCGCAAGAAGAAAGCTTAAATTGAGTCCATTGATACAGTGGGGCCCCCACTTGCCTACCTTTGGGAAAAGACCAAAGTCAGGACAAAACGCGGGGGTTTTTCCTTATGTTTTTCGATGTCCGCCGACAACTGCAGTCCTTAATACAAGAGTCCATACCTAAGACGGATTCATCTGTTTTAATTGATGTCCCTGCCGATAAGGCCCACGGAGAGTTGACCTGTAATATTGCCTTGCAACTAAGCCGGGTCCTTAAAAAGGACCCAATGGTTGTTGCCCGGGAGATTGTGTCGGCGCTCCGGGAAAAATTGGCCCAACACCCTCTTCGGCATTTTTTTGCGAATATTGAAATCAAAAAACCCGGATTTATCAATTTCTATCTTTCGCCCGAAGGGTTTTATGCCATTTTAGAGGAAGTTTTAGATAAAAAAGCCAATTATGGTCAATCTAACTATGGAGAACAGGTGCCATTTTGTTTGGAGTTTGTTTCTGCTAATCCCACAGGGCCGTTGACGGTGGCGCATGGCCGGCAGGCGGCAGTGGGGGACAGTCTGGTCAATATCCTCAAGGCCGTGGGCTACAGGGCCCAAAAAGAATATTACGTCAATGATGAAGGCAATCAAATCAATATTTTGGGCCGTAGCATTTTTTTTCGCGCTAAAGAGATCCTAGGGGAGAAGGTGGAGTTCCCCCAAGACGGCTATCAAGGCGATTATGTCCGCACCATGGCAGGGGGATTTATCGAAAAACATGCGGTGAAAACACCGGCCGATTTAGACAAGATTGCCCCGCAGGAATTCCGTCAATTCGGCGTAGACCATTTAATGGGCATGATCAAGGAGGACCTGGAAGATTTTAATGTCCATTTCGATATTTGGTCGTATCAAAGCAAAATAGCTACCAATGCTGCCATCGAGGAAGTCCTCAAAGATTTTCAGGAAAAAGGGTATATTTACGGGCACGATGGCGCTTTATGGTTTAAATCCACCCAATGGCAAGATGATAAAGACCGTGGTGGCAAAAAAAGCAACGGAGAATATACTTATTTGACGCCGGACATTGTCTACCATAAAGACAAATTCGCCCGCGGGTTTAAGCGCATCGTGAATATCCTGGGGCCTGACCACCACGGCTATATTCCCCGTATCAAAGCCGCGGCCGCGGCTTTGGGGCATACGGTGGATGATTTGGATGTGGTGATTGTCCAGTTGGCCAGCATTTACCGTGCCGGTAAACCTGTCTCCATGTCTACCCGCCGGGGAGAATTTAT
>JAJXTI010000111.1 GCA_021783915.1 bacterium | reverse complement strand
AAAGATTGAAAACAGGCCTTAATGACATTATAACTTCTCCGTTACAAGTTAGAGATAACGTTAGAACGGAAATACCTAAGGCCCAGTTTGCTCCATTTGGGGCCGTTGGTGGTTCGGTCAAGGGGGGTTTTTATATGGGGAAACAAATTGTAAACGGGGTCATGACCATTCTTGCTTTTTTTAAAGCGAGGTAGGAGACGTAAACCTATTCATATGAAAATCCATACAGTGTTGAGTGTTATGGTTATTTTCTTTATTTTGGGGGCATTGGCCCATGCCCATGAGTTGAATGCGGATGATTTCATGGAAAAGATCAGGGCAATCATGGATGTGGATTTTCAACAAGAAGATAAGCTTCAACCGGTCATACAAGAATATGTAACTTCATTTGGGAAGATTTATGGGCAAATCGAAGAGGGCGTGATGGATAAAGAGGTGCTGGTTGAGAAGCTGGTGGCATTAAACCAATGGTTGGATGTAAGATTGAGTTATATTTTTAATAAAGACCAAATGACCCAGTGGAACAAGAGGAAAAATGATATATATAGAGATATCTTGACCGTCCCACAATAATTAAACCAGGGTATTTGGCCTGCCGCAATTGACTGGCGTATTCTTTTCATGTATTATCCTGTCTATTAGATAGAAAATCATTCATAAATAAAGAGTGGGGTGTTGTTTTTATGCGGATATTGCTCGTTGAAGACGAAAGAAAATTGGCGGCTGTTATCAAAAAAGGCCTTAAAGAAGTTCATTATGCCGTTGACCTTGCTGACAATGGTGATGATGCTCTTTTTTTGGCCCAATCAAACCCTTACGATCTTATTATCCTTGATATCATGCTTCCTGGTAAGGACGGTATCTTTATCTGCCGCCATTTAAGAAGAGACAAGAATGATACACCTATCCTTATGCTCACCGCCCGCGATGATGTGGAGGACAAGATATCTGGACTTGACGCTGGGGCCGATGACTATCTGACCAAGCCATTTTCTTTCCCTGAATTTCTTGCCCGTGTCCGGGCATTGCTCAGGCGTAAAAATACCGAGAAATCAACGCGTCTTAAGGTCGTGGACTTGGAGCTTGATCAACTGACGCACAGGGTGTATCGCGCGGGTAAGGAGATAGAACTCACCCCAACGGAATACACCCTTCTTGAATATTTGATGATCCATGTCGGTCAAGTAGTGACACGGACCATGATCTCCGAACACGTTTGGAATGATGATTTTGACGCGTTTTCCAATGTTATTAATGTTTACGTCAATTACCTTAGAAAAAAAGTCGACCGTGGACATACAAGACAATTGATCCATTCCCTACGTGGTGTCGGTTATATACTTAAGGACAAATGAAAACCCGTTCCATTCGTTTTAAAACCAGCGTGTTGTATTCGAGCATCCTGTGCGTAATCCTTACCGGTTTTAGTTTGTATTTATTTCATACCGTCCGAAAAATTCTTTACGAAGAAACACAGGAAGATCTGAAAGTCAAAGCCGGGCAGATTGAAGTGTTCCTTAATGCATACGCTTCAATTTCCCCAAAAGATAACTCCTCTGCGTCTTTGATGAATCAATTCTTGTCTGCGAACGGTGAGGGTATTCCTGGCCAAGAGATCATCAATCAATTGTGGATACAAGACAGTCGGTCCTTGGGCCTGCGCAAGGATTTTTTTCAAATTATGAACCTGAAAGGTCGGGTTATTTTACGTTCAGAGAACATGACACATGAGGCTGAAAGGGCTTTTAACGCTCACTTTTTGGCCAATAATGGTAGGGTTCGTTTTACGAATTTGCGGTTTAACAAAACGGCTTTTTATGGAATAAGTTATCCTGTTATGTTTTCCAATCGCAGTGCGTTTATCTTACAATTGGCCACACCGTTGACCTTTATCCAGCGGATCCTTTCCAAGCTGACGATTTTTATTATTGGAGGTATCTGTGCCGTCCTCTCGATGACCTTTTTTATGGGGGCCTTCCTGACCCAGAGGATCCTAAAGTCAGTGATGGAAGTCACCCGGGTAGCGAATAATATTTCTCAAAAGAATTTGAATATGAGAATTCAAGAACAGGAATTAGATCAGGAGATGGAGCAGCTTGTGGCGTCCTTTAACCGCATGATTGAGCGATTGGAACAGTCATTTACCCATGTCAATGAGTTCAGCTCACACGTTGCGCATGAGTTAAAGACTCCGCTGGCCATCATCAAAAATGAGCTTGAATTAGCGTTGAATATGGGGAATTCGAAAGAAGAATATGAGCGCGTGACGACAGTTACGCTCCAGGAAATAGATCGCCTTATCAAAACAATCAAAGATTTGCTTCTTTTGGCAAAATTTGAATACAAGCTCAATATTTTTAAGATGGAAGAAATGGATTTGACAAAGTTCCTCAAGGACCTTTATCAGCATTGCAAAATATTGGCGGTGGAAAAGAACATTAGTTTTGAATTGGCGATTCCCGATCGTCCGATTTTAATACAGGGAGACATCGTTCATCTGAGGAGGGTCTTCTTTAATTTAATCCATAATGCGATCAAGTTTACTCCACCAAACGGGGAGATCAAGATTATCAGCGAAGTCCATGAGAGACAAATTTTTGTCTCTGTTAAAGATACGGGGATTGGTATCGCCCTCGCCGACCAAGCCAGGATTTTTGAAAAATTCTACCGTATTCGACGGATAGATCAGGAAGATAGTGGCGGCAATGGGCTAGGATTATGTATGGCCCGCGCGATCGCCAGGAACCATGGCGGAGACATCAACTTCAAAAGCGATGCCAACAAAGGCTCCATCTTTACGGTCATCTTACCGGTTTCACTGGACTAAAACTCCCATCAACATCCTCTTGTTTTCATTCAAAAGTTATTATATTCCTCTTTTTCTCGCAAGGATTGAAGATAAGAAAATTTTTATTTTACTTTAACGTTCCTTTTATATGCTTTTTGATAAAAAGAATACGAACAAAAGAGAATTTGTTCGAAGAACAGAGGAGGGGAAGATTATGAGGACACATATCGAGAGGCTACCGGAATATTATGAAAAGAAATATAAGCAAAGATTCGAGGACTTAGATTGGGACTGGGTCAAAGAGATGTCAACCAGAAGACGATTACTAGTGATTGATGATGAAACGCACATTACAGACGCCTATCAGCGGATCTTTTCGAAGGAGGGTTTTGAAGTGCTTACGGCGTCAAATGCCATGGAGGCCAATGAAATTTTGGCATGGGGGAAAATTGATATTGTCCTTTTAGATATCAATATGCCTGAAGTAGACGGGACCGATCTTTTTGAGTTAATACGGGCCTTCTATAAGAATATCAAAGTGGTCGTTTCGAGCGTTTATCCGATTGATGAACAAAGGGAGAGAGTCAAAGATGCTGATGCTTATTTCGACAAATCTGATGGCAAAGACGCCCTTCTACAGATAATTTCCTCCCTTTCTGAAGAGCGATAGAGATGACCCATGACCAAGGAACAGATGAAAAGAGGAGGGGTGAACGATGATTAATCAACCGATATTTTTAAAGAAATTTGGGAGGCAATCTTACTTGAAACCTTCTATGTCGGGCCAGGAAGGTCTGTTTAATCAGCAAGTTGATATAAATAAATTAGAAACTGTTATCTGTATGGAGCAGGTCCTGGATGTCTGTTACCAGTCCCTGTCACAGTTAATCCATAATCAAGATGTCCGAAGAAAATGCCAGAGGTTTAGATGGAATGCGCAGCGTCATCAAGAGGAGCTAAAAAGAATGTTCTTGCTTTCCCAAGAGAATGAAGCCGCCATAGAAAGCAAAGTGAGCAAATATTTGTTACTGTTGGATCCTTCGTGCTTGTTTTTGGGGACAGTCATCAACCTTGCGGTCAGTCTTACCGCTTACAAACAGGATATTTATGAATATTTCTCCCGTGCGAGCCAAGAACACCATGGTCCTTTAAACCAGTTTATTAAAGACACCGTCGAAGAGATAAGTTTTCTGCGGTGGGAAAGAAATTTTCACCAAAACGATTTGGCGGATAGATGTTTGAAAGTTTGTTAGATTAGAGGAGCTATCAATAAAATACCCGCGCCTTATTTAAACCGAGGTTTTTCTCCTTACCTGGGTTTTAAAACTTCCTCGCCAAGAAAGTCGGTGCGGGTATTTTATTGCTTACAAAAACATAGTTGACAAATTCTTCTCCATGAAGAGAATTGACTAAGCCATGAGTATACCCCATCGTTATGCGCCAGGTTTCCCAGGTATCGGGCCACGTTGGACGTCCAGTGCAAAGAGCGGTATTGGTACGGCCTACAGCCATCAAAGTCCACTTTGGTTTACCATCAGCCATGGAATCTTAAATGAAATTTATTATCCCCGTATCGATCAGGCATGCACGCGGGACATGGGATTTATCATTACAGATGGGAAGAGTTTCTTTTCAGAAGAAAAAAGGCATACTGCCAGTCAAGTTAGCTATCTGCAGGAGGGAGTTCCCGCTTATCGAATGGTTAACACCTGTAATCAAGGTTACTACCGGATTGAGAAACAAATCCTTTCTGACCCCTCCAGACCTGTTTTATTGCAACAGACCCATTTTAAATCGTTGAAATTTTCTGGAAATCCTTATCGTTTATACCTAGTGCTTGCGCCTCATCTGGGTAATTGTGGTTATGGCAATACCGCGTGGGTGGAAGATTACAAAGGCGTTCCTATGTTGTTTGCCCAGAGGGATAGTTATGCGTTGGCATTGGCTTGTTCTGTGCCTTGGCTTAAACGCTCGGTGGGTTTTGTGGGGTTCTCTGATGGTTGGCAGGACCTTTCGGCTCATAAACAAATGACATGGGACTATGAACGGGCTGAAAATGGGAATGTTGCTCTTACCGCAGAAATCAATTTGCAATTAAGTGAGGGGGAATTCCTGCTTGCTTTAGGCTTTGGTAAAAATACTGCCGAGGCCGCTAATCGTGC
>JAJXTI010000020.1 GCA_021783915.1 bacterium | reverse complement strand
CTTGGGACAAACAGGCGGAAATTTGTAATCAGTATTTGCAAAAAGGGCGTGCCGTATTTGTGGAAGGCATTTTACAGAGTCGTTCATGGGAAACCGGAGACGGCCAGAAGCGCTCCACCATTGATGTGCGTGCAGAGCGTATCCAGTTTTTAGGTGGCCCCCGTACGGAAGGGCAAGTTCCTGCAGCTTCAGGTGAAAGTGTAGCCAAAGAGACCAATGAACCGGACGTGATTAGTCCAGAAGATATTGCTTGGGAGGAATAATTCATGGAACAAAGAAAAAGAAGTTTTTCAAGATCAAGAGAAGATAAAAAACCTTTCAGGAAAGAAGGGGATGGAGCTTTTGGCGGCCCCAGTGGTGGCAGTCGTCGTACAATGCGCCAAGCCCGTTTTTCTATTCCTAAAGGGACTGAGATCAACTACAAAAATATTGCATTTTTGCAGAAATGTTTAACAGAACGAGGTAAGGTTTTTTCCCGACGCATGACTAATGCCAATGCCAAACAGCAGCGCCAGTTGGCTGAAGCTGTCAAGCTCGCGCGGTTTTTGGGACTTTTACCGGTCGGATCATCAAAAAGGAAGTAGAATATGGACATTATTTTAATGGAAAATGTGCAAAATTTGGGTAAAGTCGGTGAAATTAAGAAAGTCAAAGACGGTTATGCCCGCAACTATTTAATCCCGCGTGCTTTGGCGGTGATCGCCTCTGGGGCCAACATCAAGCGTATTGAAAAAGAAAAGGCCAAAAGGCTCGCGCTTTATGAACAACAAAAGGGCGAAGCTCAAAAGAAGGCCGATGAGCTAGCGAAAGTATCGATTACGGTTGCTGTGGAAGTTAATGACCAGGAGAAACTCTATGGTGCTGTGACCGAAGGGGAAATCTTAAAGGCTTTGGAAGCGGAAGGCCAAAAAGTAGAAAAGAAATCCTTAGTGATTGAAAAACCAATCGAAGAGTTAGGTATTTTTGAAGTTGGCGTTCAACTTCATCCTGAGGTTACTGCCAAAATCCGCTTATGGGTAACGAAGAAATAAGAGTCCCTCCACAGAATATTGACGCTGAAAAAGCGATTCTAGGGGCGATGATGCTGTCTGAAGAAGCTATCGGTGTGGCTATTGAGCACATCGATAGCTTTTATTTTTATGAAACCTCTCATCAGAAGATTTTTGATGCGGTCAAAGACCTTTATGCCAACCGCAAAAATGTCGATCTGATTACTCTCTCAGATCATCTAAAAAATAAATCTCTTTTAGAATCTGTGGGTGGGCTGACCTACTTGACTTTGCTTGCGGATTTTGTCCCAACAGCTGCCAACGCGCAGTATTACATCGATATAGTCAAAGTAAAGGGTATTCAGCGCCAGTTGATCAAAAATTCGACCGAAATCATATCTAAAAGTTACGCCAGTGATGTTAATATCGATGATTTGGTCGATGAAGCAGAGCGTTTGATTTTTGAAATCGCCACTGCCAAACAAAAACAGCAGGCAGTTGCCCTTAAAGATATTATTCGTAAAACGATTGAAAATATTGACCAGCTTTATCAGCGCAAAGAGCACATCACCGGCGTTCCCACGGGTTTTGTGGATTTCGACCGAATAACTTCTGGTTTACAAAAAGCAGATCTGGTCGTCATTGCCGGGAGGCCGTCCATGGGGAAAAGTGCTTTTGCCGTTAGCATGGCTGAATATGCTTGTGTGGAGAAAAATATCCCGACAGCTATTTTTTCCCTGGAAATGTCCAAAGAACAGCTTGTCCAGCGTATGCTGTGTTCGCAAGCCAGGGTTGATGCGCAAAAGGTACGCACAGGGTTTCTTTCTCCAGCCGAGTGGCCGATGCTTACTAAAGCAGCCGGAAAACTTTCTAACGTACCGATGTTTATTGATGACACACCGGCGATCTCAGTGTTGGAATTAAGGGCCAAGGCCCGCCGATTGAAAGCCGCGCATGATATTGGTCTGATTATTGTAGACTATTTACAATTGATGCAAGCTTCTACTCAAACAGAAAGCCGTCAACAAGAGATTTCAGAAATTTCACGTTCGCTTAAAGCTTTAGCACGCGAATTAAATATTCCTTTGATTGCCATTAGCCAGCTTTCACGAGCCGTGGAAAGCCGTCAGGATCATCGGCCGCAGCTATCGGATTTACGGGAATCTGGCGCCATTGAACAAGATGCGGATGTCGTAGTACTTTTAATGCGTGAGGAATACTATGCTCCTACAGAAGAAAACCGTGGCATTGCCGAAGCCATTGTTGCCAAACAGCGTAATGGCCCTACCGGTTCCGTGAAGCTTAAATTCTTTAAGGAATTCGTTACTTTTGCCAACCTAGAAACCGTTTATCAAGAATAGTAAGGAGAAATATTAGTGATGTTCGTTGACACCAAAAGGTACAGACTCTATAATCAATCAATGTTAAGAAAATATTCGTTTTGCAGTATTTTTATTTTGTTTTTTGTATTTTGTTTAGGCGTAAAAAATATTTTAGCGCAGCCAGTTACGGTAAATTCTCAGGACAACCAGAGTAGTAATTCGACTAGTGCTGTTGTAACGAATTCAGAAGCCCCTGCCGCGCCTAGTGTCTCTGATGACCAGCAATTAAAATTGCAGGAACCTTCAACTAGCAGCCAGATTCCCATACCCAGCATTCCAGAACCCAAAATTGTCAAATCCATAGATATCCAGGGCAATAAATCTATAGGAATTTCCCAGATTTTGGCGAGAATTAAAACTCGAGTTGGCCAGGAATACCAAGAAAACGTGGTTTCAGATGATCTCAAACGTCTTTATAATACGGGCCATTTTTCCGATGTACAAATTGACCATATTGATGTGGATGGTGGTTATAAAGTGATTGTGAAACTTAAAGAAAAACCCATTGTCGATGAAATTATTTTTTCCAAGATTCGCTATTACAATAAGCATTTTTTGGAAAGTAAGATGAATACCAAGAAAGATAAATTCTTGGATAACAAAACACTTAAGGATGATGTTAACACTATTGAAGATCTGTATAAGAAAAAAGGGTTGACCCAAGTAAAGGTGGATGTAGAAACATCTGTTGATGAGACAACTAATAAAGCCACCCTGCATTTTATTATCCGTGAAGGCTATCGTACAAAAATCAAACGTATTAATGTGTTCGGTAATACGGCTTATACAGATAAAAAAATCATCAAGACTATCAAGTCGCGCTGGGCCTGGCTATTTAACCAAGGCTATTTAAAAGAAGATGTTTTGGATGAAGATATGACCCGGATCCAAACATTCTATGAACAAAATGGTTTTATTGATGCCAAAGCTACCTATAAAGTAGAGCCTTTATATAAGGGTTTCGTGAATGTCAACATTACTATAGAAGAAGGTAAGCGTTATTACGTGGGAGATGTCACTATATTGGGTAATTCAGTTTTTTCAGAATATGACGTCAGAGCAAGCATGAAAAATATCAAAACGGGTAATATTTTCAGTCATGAAAAACTCGAAGATGATTTGAATAATATCCGAAATGCCTATTTTGACCATGGATATATCTCTGCCAGTGCAGAAGAGGCAACCTCCTTTAATACGGACACGGGAAGAGTAGATATAAAGATTTCTATTAAGGAAGGAGATTTAGCTTATATCAACAAGATTAAGATTCAGGGTAATACCCATACACGGGATATTGTCATCCGTCGTGAACTACGTATGTATCCAGGCGACCAATTTGACGGCCAACAACTGCGTAAATCTAAGGAACGTTTGCGTAATCTGGGTTATTTTGAAGATGTTGGCTACGATATTGAAGACACGGATCAGGCAGACCAAAAGAATCTGATAGTGCAGGTTAAAGAAGCTAAAACGGGAACATTTTCTTTTGGGGGGGGCTATAGCACTGTAGATAAGTTGGTCGGATTTGCGGAGATTGAACAAAAGAATTTCGATTTCTCCAATTGGCCATCCTTTACCGGTGGTGGGCAGGACTTGAAACTCCGAGGACAAATCGGCTCTACCCAGGAGCAAGCCATTTTGAGTTTTACTGAACCTTGGGTCTTTGATTATCCTGTCTCCGCGGGATTTGATGGGTTCCTGACGGATATTACGAAAGATAGCAGTAATGGCTATGCGTATGATGAAAAACGTATGGGGGGAGATGTGCGTTTAGGCAAAAGTTTTAATGATAACCTTACCGTAAATTCTTATTATAAATTAGAACAAATTAAAATAGGTAATATGGATTCCAATGTGGCCCCTGATTTCGCTGCAGAAGAAGGTACCAACGTAGTCAGTTCTACGGGGCTATCTTTGACACATGATTATCGTGATAGCCCTATTAATCCTACGAAAGGCTGGCTGTGGATTAATAGTGTGGATGTGGCTGGTGGTGTTTTAGGAGGGGATAAGAATTTTTATCGTTTTCAAACCAGTGGCACTTATTATGTGCCATTTAAATTTAATGAGACAGTTACGGTCCTTAAGATTGGTGGTCGTACGGGTTTGATAAAAGCCTATGGAGGCACCGATAGTGTGCCTATTTTTGAACGTTATTTTGCCGGCGGTGAACAGACAGTTCGTGGCTATGATGAACGTAAAGTAGGCCCCATAGACCCTGGTTCCGGTGACGCTATCGGTGGCGAAACAACACTTTTAGGAAGTGTGGAATACACGGTACCAATCATTGATATTATTAAAGGTGCTGTCTTTTTTGATACTGGTAATGTTTGGAGCAAAGCTAAAGATTATGGTCGAGGAGGGCTTAAATCTGGTTTTGGTCCTGGCTTGAGAGTTAAAACCCCCATAGGTCCTATCAATTTGGATTATGGTTTTCCCCTGAATAAACAATCTGGAGAGGCCCATAGGAAAAGTGGTAAATTTTACTTCAGCGTCAGTCGCGGTTTTTAAAGAACTTATATCCCGAGTTTTTATCGTTTACTTAAACAGGACGAGATATTATAATATCGTTTTTTAAATGACATCCTAATCTTCAATAAAACTGCTGGAGATGAGGGAATAACTTTCCCCTTGAGGGGTTTATTAACATAGGAGGTTGGTATGAAAGCAGTAAAAATATTCTCTGTATTTATTTTTGGTCTGTTATTGACAGTCCCAGCACACGCCAAGGATTTAAAGATTGCCTATGTCGAATTAGGAGGAGTGTTTAATAATTATCAAAAAACCAAAGAATATGATGCCACTTTACAAAAAGAGAGTCAGGACGCCCAAAAGCAAATGGATGCCATGATTACTAAAATCCGAGACGCTCAAGGTAAGTTGGCTTTATTAAAAGAAGATGAAAAGCAAAAGTTACAGGCTGATATTGATAAACAAAAAAATGATTTATTGGATTTCCGCAACCAAAAGAGAGCTGAATTGGCCAAGAAGTTTGAAGATATGAGAAAAGAAATTCTTTTAGAGATTGAGAAGGTTGTCAGCAATATAGCAAAGAAAGATGGTTATACCTATATCCTCAACGATACTGTTTTACTTTATGGGGACAAAGGGTTAGATATCACTGATCAGGTCTTAAAAGCTCTTAATGATAGTTATCCTGGGAAAAAATAATTGATATATGCGTATTACCATTGCCGATATTGCACAGTTAATTGAGGGAGATCTCATCGGTAGTGGCCAGATGGAAATTACAGGATGTGCTGGGTTAAAAGAAGCAAAAGAAGGCGATTTATCGTTTTTAGCTAATCCTAAATATGAACCGCTGGCCAAGGAAAGTAAAGCTAGTGTTATTCTTGTCCCTAAGCAAGTGTCCCTTACGGGAAAAGTTGTCATTAGGGTGGATCATCCGTCCTTGGCGTTTTCTAAGGTCATCAATCATTTCCAAAAGAATGCGATATCTTTGATAAGCGTCGGTATTCATCCAACGGCCATTATTGCCAAGGATGCAATCATAGCTAAAGACGTCGCCATTGGCCCTTACGTAGTTGTTGAACCTAAGGCTGTTATCGGTGATGGTTCAAAGATTTATGCCCACAGTTATATTGGCCATGGCACGCGACTTGGCTCAAATTGTTTACTTTATCCTTCTGTGACTTTACGTGAGAAGATTTCGTTGGGCAATCATGTGATTATCCATTCAGGTACGGTGATTGGTTCTGATGGTTATGGTTATGTCACCGTTGATGGTAAACATGTAAAAATTCCTCAAATAGGTACTGTGATTATTGAAGATGATGTGGAGATCGGTGCCAATGTCACCATTGATCGTGCGAGGTTTGATAAAACGATTATCGGTGAAGGTACGAAAATTGACAATTTAGTGCATATTGCGCATAATGTCAGTGTTGGGAAAAATTGTTTGATTATTGCGCAGGTAGGGATTTCTGGGAGTACATATATCGGTAATCATGTCATTTTGGCTGGACAGGTCGGTGTGGTTGGGCATCTAACCATTGGTGATGGTGCGGTAATAGCTGCCCAATCAGGGGTGAGTAAATCGATTCAAGCTGGACAACAAGTTTTTGGCTCACCGGCCCAACCTTTAAGAGAAGCTTTTAAAACTAATGCCTATATTCAGAGGCTCGATCATTATGTGCAGTTAATTCAAGATTTAAAAAAAAGGGTAGAAGAATTAGAACATAAAGATGCAAAAGACAATTAAAACTGCTGTGATAGTATCAGGTATTGGCCTTCACACGGGGCAAAATACCTCTATTACATTAAGACCAGCAAAAGCCGATGAAGGAATATATTTTTGTCGTGTTGATTTACCAGGCAAACCGTCGGTAAAGTTAGAGCCACCATCCATTGTAACAGACCCATCGGTCAGCCGATGTTCCATTATTGAGGCTAATGGGGTGCGAGTGATGACGGTAGAACATTTGTTGGCAGCACTTAATGGTTTAGGTATTGATAATTTAATCATTGAGATAAACGGCCCTGAAGTGCCTGGTTTAGATGGCAGCAGTCTAGATTTTGTCAAGGCCATAGAATCAGCAGGGGTTGAAGAATTAAAACTTCCTCGCCGTTATTTGGAAATTCAACAACCCATTTTAGTGTCTAATGAGAAGGCCAGCATCGTGATTGTACCTTCAAAGGACTTCGAGGTTTCTTACACGCTCGATTATGATCATCCGTTGTTACGTACACAGAGGGTTTCTTTTGATATTCGACGAGAAACATTTTTGCAAGACATTGCCCCTGCGCGTACGTTTTGTCTGGAAAGCGAGGCCCAAGAAATCCAATCGCGAGGGCTAGGTAAAGGCGCTAATCATCAAAATACTCTTGTCATTTCTGACAAAGGGCCGCTGGATAATGCTTTTCGTTTTGAAGACGAATGTGCCCGTCATAAGGTCTTGGATATTGTTGGAGATCTTTTTTTATTGGGTTTAGGTATACGTGGGAAAGTCCATGCTCTAAGGAGTGGGCATTCTTTAAACCGCGCATTAGTTAAGAAAATTGATCAACTGCAAAGGAATACTGCCATGACAAAAGCTCAGAGAGTTTTTGACATCTATGAAATCATGAATATCTTGCCGCACCGTCACCCGTTTTTATTGGTGGATCGCGTTATCGAAGTGGAGCGCGGTAAGAAAGGTATAGGCATTAAGAATGTCACTATCAATGACGGTTTTTTTCAAGGACATTTTCCAAATAATCCTGTGATGCCTGGGGTTCTCATGGTGGAAGCCATGGCACAAACAGCGGGTGTTGTTGTTTTGACAAGCGGAGAGCATCCTGGTAACGTAGCTTTATTTATGTCTATTGATGCTGTAAAATTCAGGAAGATTGTAATTCCAGGCGATCAGTTGATTATGGAAGTAGAGATCGTCCGTGACCGTGAACGGACCGCCCAGGTAAAAGGGGTGGGCAAGGTTGGGGCGGAAGTCGCCGTAGAAGCTGAAATGCTATTTTCTTATACAGATACTTCTCATTTAAAGAGTTAGATTATGTCCAGTCAAGTCCATGAAACAGCAGTAATAAGTAACGATGCGCAGATTGGTGAAGGAGTTACCGTAGGTGCTTATTCGGTCATTGAAGGACCGGTGGTCATTGGTAATAATGTCACCATTGGCCATCATTGCCTGCTACAAGGATCAACCATCATTGGTGATGGTTGTCAATTCTTTACTGGTGCTGTTATAGGTTCTCCACCGCAGGATAAAAAATTTCAAAAGACAGATAAAGTATATTTAAAGATAGGTGAGGACAATGTTTTTCGTGAATACGTGACTGTTAATCCTGGTACTATTGATGGCGGAGGTGTGACCGGTATCGGTAATGGAAATTTATTTATGGCTTGCTCTCATGTCGCGCACGATTGCAATATTGGCAATGATTGCGTATTAGCCAACTATGTGGGGCTTTCTGGACATGTTGTCATTGAAGACAGGGCTGTCGTAGGAGGGCTTTCCGGGATACATCAATTTGCCAGAGTGGGGTTTTTATCCATGATAGGAGGTTGTTCGAAGGTCAATCAAGATGTGCCTCCTTTTTCGATGGTGGACGGCAACCCAGCCACTTTACGTGGCTTAAATGTAATCGGTCTTAAGCGTGCCAATTTAACATCCGAGGCCATGTTGGCCCTGCGTCGTGCGTTTAAAATACTTTTTAATTCCGGCTTGGCCCGCAGTCATGCCATCTCCCAGGTCAGAGAACAGATGGAAACTCACCCAGAAGTAATTAGGGTCTTGGAATTTATTGAAGTTTCTAAACGCGGCATCTCTTAACGTGGGCGTATAATTGTGTTATGTGTAATGTGTCATGGCGACATAACACATAACGCGTAATACAATGACACAGACATGCTATCTTCTAAGACAATAGGGCTTATCGCTGGCAATAATCAATTTCCATTCCTTTTTGCCCGTGCCGCACGTGATCAGGGTTTTAAGATTATCGCTGCCGGCGTGGTGGGGGACACCTCTCCTTTGTTGCATTTTTTCGTAGACAAGTTCCGATATTTTAAAGTTGGTGAACTTCAAAAACTTTTTGAGTATTTTAAAAAACATAGTATTAAAGAGGTCATCATGGCGGGACAGGTTAACCCTGATAATTTATTTAATCCCAATGTTGTTTTTGATAAACAACTTCAGGCCTTAGCCGATGCCTTGCGTGATAGAAAAACAGATACGATTTTCTCGGCAGTAGCGGATCGTTTGGCCCAAGAGGGGATGACGCTCCTTGACTCTACGTTTCTTCTTAAAAAATATTTAGCCCCTAAAGGAACTCTCACCAAACGAGGCCCAACGAAGGATGAATTAGAAGACATTGAATTTGGTACAGCTATTGCCAAGCTCATGGGAGGAATAGACGTGGGCCAGACGGTAGTGGTCAAAGAAAAAGCCATTGTGGCCATCGAGGCCATGGAAGGGACAGACCGTACCATAGAACGAGGAGGGAATATTGCGCATTTAGGGGCCGTTGTCGTTAAGCAAAGTAAGCCCCAACAAGACCATCGTTTTGATATCCCTGTCGTAGGTCTTCGCACTATTCAAACTATGGTACATGTTAAAGCTGCATGTTTGGCCATTGAAGCTGGTAAAACGCTTATCATCGACAGAGAACTCACTGTTGATCTAGCCAATAAATCTTCGATTTGTATAGTCTGCGTTTGACCTTGCCTTAAAATCGTCAAGGTCAACCTACTTTTTATTTTGACAGATTCGGGTTGATTTTCTAAACGCGCCCTTTAGAATGAAATCAATGACGCGTTTAATCTTTCTTTTCTTTACCCTTTTTGTTCTTCTTGTTAATTTATTTTTGTCCCGTATATTCCCTCATATTTGGTGGTCTTTTGTTTTTTTTGCCCCTGTGCTCACCATTGGTTTTACCGATATGCTCCAGAAGCGCCATACCATCCGTCGTAATTTTCCTATTATCGGAAATTTTCGTTATTTGATGGAACTTGTACGCCCAGAAATTAATCAGTATTTTGTTGAATCCAACACTTCCGGCACACCGTTTAACCGTCTGGATCGTTCATTGGTTTACCAGCGCGCCAAGGGGGAGCTCGATACCATACCTTTTGGTACGCAAAAGAATGTTTATGAGGTCGGTTATGAATGGGTCACACATTCGATTCTACCAAAACATGTCGACCCTGCTGGTTTAAGAGTGACCATCGGCAGTGCCTGTGCCAAACCTTATTCTACCAGTATTTTTAATATCGGGGCCATGAGTTTTGGTTCCCTTAACGCCAATGCGGTCAGGGCTTTAAACCAGGGGGCAAAAATAGGTGGTTTTGCTCAAAATACCGGTGAAGGTGGGCTGACGCATTATCATTTGTCCGGTGGTGGTGATCTGATTTGGCAAATCGGTACGGGCTATTTTGGTTGCCGCACTCCAGAAGGAAAATTTTCTTCAGAGAGATTCACTGAAAAAGCTGTACTGCCTCAAGTGAAAATGATTGAATTAAAATTATCACAGGGAGCTAAACCTGGCCATGGGGGTATCCTGCCGGCAGCAAAAGTAACCAAAGAGATTGCTCAAATCCGCGGAGTACCTATGGGGCAAAGCGTCATTTCTCCACCAGGTCATTCGGAGTTCTCCACGCCGATTGAATTATTGCAGTTTACCCAACGGCTACGCGAATTGTCGTCAGGTAAACCGGTAGGATTTAAATTATGCCTAGGCAAACCAAGGGAATTTGTAGCCATAGCCAAAGCCATGCAAAAGACGGGAATCACTCCTGACTTTATCACTGTTGATGGCGGTGAAGGCGGTACAGGGGCGGCCCCTTTGGAATTTTCCAATTATGTCGGTTTCCCTCTTAATGAAGGATTGATTTTTGTGCATAATATTTTAGTGGGATTTTCTTTGCGCCATAAAATCAAAATCATTTCTTCCGGTAAGATCAACTCCGGTTTTGGGATTTTAAAACATATGGTGATGGGAGCTGATTTATGTTATTCCTCTAGGGGTATGATGCTTGCTTTAGGCTGCATTCAGGCCCTTTCGTGCAACACAAATAAATGTCCTACTGGGATTACTACCCAAGACCCCCGTTTAATGGTAGGGTTAGTGGTGGCTGAGAAAAATAAACGGGTTGCGAATTTTCATAAAGCGACCATTAAAAGTTTTGCAGAGATTTTAGGAGCTATGGGTTTAGAGTCCCCTAAGCACCTCAAACCATGGCATTTGTTAAGAAGAGTGGCTCTAGACCAAGTCAAAGATTATAGCGAGATTTATCCTTACCTCAAAGATGGCGATCTGTTCAAAGAACCTTTGCCTCCCGAATTTTTACGAGCGTATCAAACCTCCAGTGCGGAAACGTTCGATGTTGCTTCTAGAGTATAGGTCAAAGTTTTTTAAAGGACTCGTATTGCCTACTCGATAAGCATTGTTATTGGAGGAGCCAACTCAAGTGTAATCGAAAGGTTGACACCCCGTCGGCATTTCATTATAATGAACCGTTTTTACCTGGATTTCGCTATTGCAAAATCCACTCGTAGGGCCCCTTGATTGAATCCCTTGATAAAATCTTGGTTGGGGATTAAATCATGCTACTAGACAATCCTAAAATTTTGGGATTAAGTATCTTAATTTCAATGACTTAAAGGAGTTTTATGGAAACAGAGGATATCCGAAGCATCAGGCTTCACAAACTAGAGACTTTGCGCCAAAAGGGCATTAATTCTTACGGCCAGAGGTATCTGCGCTCCCATGCTATTGCCGATTTGCTTAAAAATTTTCAAGAGGGTCAGAAAGTAGCAGTGGCCGGACGAGTAGTGGCCAGGCGTTCCCAGGGCAAAGTGACCTTCATGGATTTGATGGATCAAACAGGACGTATTCAGCTTTTTGTAAAATTGGACTTATTAGGTCAGGAAGCTTATGACTTGTTGGATTGTCTTGATATTGGTGACGTTATTGGTGTTGAAGGGGAAACGTTCAAAACTAAGACGGGGCAGGACAGTATCCGTGTTTTAAAGTATGAAATGCTTTCCAAGTCTTTGCAGACTTTACCGGAGAAATGGCACGGCCTTAAAGACGTAGACATTCGCTATCGTCAGCGTTATGTGGACTTGATTGCCAATCCCCAGGTACGTAATGTGTTTGTCCAAAGAAGCCGTATTGTTTCTTTTGTCCGTAATTTTCTGGATAAACAAGGTTTCCTTGAGGTAGAGACTCCCATGCTCCAACCTATGGCGGGTGGTGCACGCGGGAGGCCGTTTAAGTCCAGACATAATGCCTTGGACATGGATGTGTTTTTACGTATTGCTCCTGAACTTTATTTGAAACGTTTGCTCGTTGGCGGTTTGGAAAGAGTTTATGAGATCAATCGTAATTTTCGTAATGAAGGTATCTCCACGCGGCATAATCCGGAATTTACCATGCTGGAGGTCTACCAGGCTTACGGAAATTTTGAAGACATGATGAAACTGACCGAAGACATGGTTGCCGCTTTGGCTAAAGAATTGCATGGTTCTTTTAAGGTGATGTACCAAGGCCAGGAAATCGATTTTACACCACCATGGCCGCGACGGTCTTTCGCACAAGTGGTCAAAGAATATTTTGATATCAATGCTGAAGACAGCGCTCAGACAATGCTCGAGAAAGTCAAGGCCAAGCGTCCGGGACAGGTGAAGGTGGAGCGTTTGACCCGTTCGGCTGTCATGAAAATCGTTGAGGAAATTTTAGATCAACAGCAGAGCGCTAACCCGGTTTTTATGGTGGATTATTTTACGTTTCTTTCGCCTTTGGCCAAGGCCAAACTGGATAATCCGGCCATTGCCCAGCGTTTTGAATTTTTTATAGCGGGTATGGAAGTCGGCAATGCCTATTCCGAGCTTAACGATCCCCTGGAGCAGCGCCAGCGTTTGGTGGCTGATTTGGATGATGATATTGAAACAGGTAATCGTATCATCGATGAAGATTTTATTATGGCCTTGGAGTACGGTATGCCGCCCGCAGGTGGTTTAGGTATAGGCATTGACCGATTGGTGATGCTTTTGACAGACTCAGCATCCATTCGAGATGTAATTTTGTTTCCATTGTTAAAGCCAGCAGAGTAAAAGGACTTTTATGAATTTTGAATTCTGGATAGCTTTTAGATATTTACGTGCCAAGAAGGATAAATTCCTTTCGGTCATTAATATGGTGGCTGTGGGTGGTATCGCCATTGGTGTTATGGCGCTTATCATTGTTATTGGAGTTATGACAGGCTTTGACCATGATTTGCGTGAGAAGATTGTCGGGGCTAATGCCCATGTATTGGTGGAGAAAGAAACAGGTGTTAAGAATTACATTCAGCTTCAGAAACAATTACAGAAAATGCCGGGTGTGAAGGCGGCCACGGCCTATATTCATGGCAATGTATTTTTAGAGTCCAACCAGCGGGCCATGAGTTTGATTTTGCGCGGTGTTGAGCCCGGCAATGAAGGGGCAGTTACAAAAATCGACCAATATTTAGCCCATGGAAAGATTGCCGATTTAAAACCGGATGAAGTGGTCATTGGCAGCCAGCTGGCGTCTTATTATGGCTATAATATAGGGGATAAATTGACCATTATTGCTCCAGCTTCTGGTGTAGCTGGGGCAGGTTGGCGTTATCAGTTTAAGGTTGCCGGTATTTTTAAATCAGGCATGTACGATTATGATATGAATTTGATATTGATAGATTTACATAAGGCCCAAGAGGTTTTTCATTTGGATCCTGATGTAGTTTCAGGCATTGGCCTTAAATTATTTAATCCCGATGCAGCAGCCAGAATCAAACGTGATATTTATAAGGCCATAGGTTTTTCTTTTATTGTACGTACGTGGATGGAAGCTAATTCCAGTTTTTTTGCGGCCCTTCGTCTGGAAAAGTTTACTATGTTTGTCATCCTGACGCTCATTGTATTGGTGGCATCTTTTAACATCATCAGTACATTGATTGTGACCGTCACAAGTAAAATCAAAGACATTGGTATTTTAAAATCCATAGGTGTTTCCAGGGCCGCAATCAATCGTATCTTTATGATTCAAGGTCTGGCCATTGGGGCCCTCGGTACGTTCTGGGGATTTGTGGGAGGGGTGGGAGTAAGCCTTTTGCTTAAAAAGTATCAATTTATTAAATTACCTCAAGACATTTATTATATAGATCATTTGCCGGTATTGATTCAGGGATCAGATATCGCCATGATCGTGGCTGCTGCGATGGTCATTACTTATGGGGCGACTGTTTATCCGGCTTTAAAAGCCGCGCGTTTAGAACCCGTGGAAGCGTTACGCTACGAATAAAATATGCTCATTGAAGCCAGTAATATTCATAAAACTTACAAGGAAGCGGGTTATCTGCTCCACGTGCTAAAAGGCATTGATTTAAAGATTGATGCGGCCCAGGTCATCGCTGTTGTAGGCCCTTCAGGGGCTGGGAAATCGACGCTTTTGCATATTTTGGGGGCTTTGGATGTCCCCAACCAGGGCCAGGTGTATTTTAATGGGCAAGATGTTTATGGTTTAAATGATAAAGAGCGTTCTTTGCTTCGTAACAGTCAAATGGGTTTTGTTTTTCAAGCCTATCATCTATTACCGGAGCTGACAGCGCTCGAAAATGTTATTTTGCCAGCGATGGTTAAAAATAATTCAAGAAAAACAAGCGCAATTGAATTTGACGGGGTAAAATTACTAGAAAAAGTAGGGTTGGGCCAAAGGGTTTCTCATCGTCCCAACCAGCTGTCCGGTGGCGAGCAGCAAAGGGTGGCAATTGCTCGTTCTTTAATGAATAGCCCGAAAGTGGTTTTTTGTGATGAACCTACAGGTAATTTGGACTCGCAAAGCGGAGCTATGGTCATCGATGTGCTTTTGAATCTTAACAAAATAAGCGGACAAACCGTCGTGATTGTGACCCACGATCAGGCAATTGCAAAAAGGACTCAAAAAATAATTTATATTAAAGATGGGATGTTAGAGGGATGATTATGAAAATATATCTTAACGGTAAATTCGTGAATAAACAAGACGCTAAAGTTTCGGTGTTTGACCATGGATTTCTTTACGGTGATGGGGCCTTTGAGGGAATTCGTTCCTATGACGGACTGGTGTTTCGGCTTAAAGAACACATCGACCGTCTTTATGAATCAATGCACACGCTTCTGATTGCCCCTCATATGACAAGGGCCCAGATGGCCAAAGCGGTGGTGGATACTCTTAAAGTCAATAAGCTCAAAAATGGTTACATCCGTTTGATTGTTAGCCGTGGTGATGGGGATTTGGGCTTAGACCCGCGTAAATGTTTCGGCCATCCTAACGTGATCATCATTACTGATAAAATTACATTATATCCGGCCCAGTTTTACCAAAAAGGTATGGAAATCATCACTGTTGCTACGACGAAGAATTATGTCAATGCCTTGGACGCAGAACTTAAGTCCCTTAATTATCTTAATAATATTTTGGCTAAGATTGAGGCCGCCAATGCCGGTTATATTGAAGCTATCATGCTTGATGGTAATGGTTATGTGGCGGAGTGCACAGGAGATAATATTTTTATTATCAAAAACGAAACTCTTTCTACCCCGATGTTGGGACGGCTTAAAGGAATTACCCGTGAGGCAATTTTAGATATTGCCAAAGAATTTAAGATTAAAACCGAAGAGGGCTTCATTAGCCGTCATCAGGTGTATAATAGTAATGAATGTTTCTTGACCGGGACAGCGGCAGAATTGATTCCGGTTGTTAAGGTCGACGGGCGTAGCATAGGTGCCGGTAAACCTGGTCCGCTGACTTTGAAATTACTTAAGGCTTTTAAAGATTTAACTAAAAAGGATGGCGTTCGTTATGCAGTGTGATATTTGTGGAAAGAAAAAAGCGACGGTGCATTTAACCGAAATTGTTGATGAACAGATGTCAGAGATGCATCTGTGTGAAGAGTGCGCGCGTCAAAAAAGTTCACAGATGGAGCAGCAGTTTGGTTTGGCCGACCTTCTGGCGGGTTTGTCTCAGACGACCCCGATGGTCAAGGAATCAAAAGAAGGGATGCTGAAATGTTCCGATTGCGGGCTTAATTATGAGGACTTCCGTAAATTCGGCAGACTGGGCTGCAGCCAGTGTTATGTGTCTTTTAAAGAGAATTTAAGCGGGCTTTTACGTAAGATACATGGTTCCAGCCATCATTTAGGTAAAACGCCTTATGCTTTAAAAGCAGAAAACCCGGTGCCCGTATCGTCATCTGCCGCTCTTTTACCATCAGAGAATGTGGAAGGGCTGAAAAAACAATTGCAGATAGCTATCGCGGCTGAAGATTTTGAGAAGGCCGCTATGCTACGTGACAAAATTAAAGGATTAGAAAACGGCTGATATGAAAATCGAAGAATTGCTTACCCATACAGGTGAATGGCTCAGAGGGGAAGGTCCTTCGGCGAATATCGTTATGTCTTCACGTATCCGCTTGGCACGTAATTTAGCTAAAACTCCTTTCCCGAGCCGATCAACGAAGAAAGATTTGGAAACCACGCTTAATATCGTGGAAAAAATCATGGTGAAAGTACCGTTTCTTAAAGGGGCGACTCTTTTTCGTATGAATGAATTGGATCAAGTCGACCGCCAAATGCTGGTGGAACGTCATTTGATGAGCCATGAACATGCCTCTAATCCTGATGGTAAAGGGCTTTTGGTTTCGACTGAAGAAATTGTTTCGATTATGGTTAATGAAGAGGATCACTTACGCATTCAGGTGATGCGTTCTGGGTTGAATTTAACCGAAGGCTGGGACATTATTAATACTATCGATGATACTATTTCAAAAGAGATTGATTTTGCTTATCTTGAAAACTGGGGATATTTGACTTCTTGTCCAACGAATACCGGTACGGCCATGCGCGGCAGCGTTATGATGCACTTGCCGGCATTGGTCATGACCAAGCAGATCAATAAAGTGTTGGCGGCAATTTCAAAGCTGTCTTTTGCTTGCCGTGGATTTTATGGGGAGGGGACCCAAGCTTCAGGTAATTTTTATCAGATTTCCAATCAGGTGTCTTTAGGGCATAGTGAATTAGATATTATTCAAAACATCAATGGCCTTATCCGTCAGGTCATTGAGCAGGAAGAGCAAGCCAGACAGGCATTGCTTGTACAGAACCGCCCCATGCTTGAGGATAAAATTTGTCGTTGTTGGGGTTTGCTTAGAACAGCACGGATTATCTCAAGCCAGGAAGCTATTGAGTTGTTCTCGATGGTGCGTTTAGGCATTGATACGGGAATTTTGAAGGACGTCAATCATAAGGCCCTGAATGAACTGTTCATTGTTATTCAACCCGCACATTTACAAAAGATTGAAGCCAAGAAACTGAATTCTTTTGAACGTGATACCAAGCGGGCATCATTGATCCGCCAAAAGTTAGGAGGAAAGGATGTTTAATCGTTTCACTGAACGTGCACGTAAGGTGATTGTTTACGCCAAAGAAGAGGCTCGGCGCTTCAATCATGATTATATAGGCACTGAACATTTATTGTTGGGTCTAATCCGTGAGGGGGAGGGAGTTGCCGCTGCCGTTTTGCAGAAATTAGGCTTGGATTTAGAAACTATTCGCTTAGAAGTGGAGAAATTGGTACAACCCGGGCCGCAGACGCAGGTTGCGGGAGATATCCCTTTTACACCACGTTCTAAAAAAGCACTTGAACTCTCTGCTGAAGAGGCTCGTGCCTTGGGCCATAATTATATCGGTACGGAACATTTGCTTCTTGGTTTAGTCAAAGAGGGGGAAGGAATGGCCTACCGTGTCCTTTTGAATTTAGGGTTGGATTTAGGCAAACTGCGTAACGAAGTCATGGAACTTCTAGGTTCCGGGGTCGCTGGCTACGGACAGCAACAGGAAACTTCTAAAACCGGAAAAACTCCGGCCATCGATGCTTACGGCCGCAATTTGAACAAGCTTGCTAAAGAAGGAAAATTAGACCCGGTCATTGGTCGTAAAAATGAAATTGAACGTGTTATTCAAATCCTTTCCAGACGTACTAAAAACAACCCAGTGCTTCTAGGTGAGGCTGGTATTGGCAAGACAGCCATCGTAGAAGGATTGGCCCAGCAGATCGTTGCGGGCGACGTGCCGGAAATTTTACGTGAGAAAACCATTGTCGTGTTGGATCTAGCCATGATGATTGCCGGTACGAAATACCGCGGTCAATTCGAGGAACGTATCAAAGCTGTTATGGATGAACTCAAACGTTCTGGTAAGATAGTGCTTTTTATCGATGAAATCCATACGTTGGTCGGCGCAGGTGCGGCTGAAGGGGCTATCGATGCCGCTAATATTTTAAAACCCGCTCTTGCTCGTGGTGAAATCCAATGCATTGGTGCAACGACTTTGGATGAATACCGTAAGAATATCGAAAAAGATGCCGCCTTGGAGAGACGTTTCCAGACCATTATTGTTGATCCTCCGTCGGTGGATGAGACCATTCTAATTCTCAAAGGGCTTCGGGATAAATATGAAGCCCATCATCGGGTCAAGTTTTCTGATGAAGCGTTGGAAGCTGCTGCACGATTGTCTGACCGTTATATTTCAAATCGTTTTCTGCCGGATAAAGCGGTCGATATCCTTGATGAAGCAGGTGCCAAGGCCCGTTTACAGGCGATGGTTGTTCCTGACGGCATCAAAGAACTTGAAGATAAAATCGAACAACTGCGCAAAGAGAAAGAGGCTTTCATCAAAAGCCAAGATTTTGAACGCGCCGCTAAAATGCGTGACCAAGAACGCGAGGTTCGCGACAGTTTAGAGCGTAAACGCTTGGAATGGATGCAAAAACGTGATGATGTTTCTTTGACTATCACCGACGAAGATATTGCTAAAGTGGTTTCTCAGTGGACTAAAATTCCTTTGATTCGCCTGGAGCAGAAAGAAAGCGAAAGGCTTTTGAAGATGGAAGACCAGATGAAAAAGAACATCATCGGTCAGGATGAGGCGATCACGGTCATAGCCAGGGCCATACGACGTTCGCGCGCGGGCATCAAGAATCCTCGTCGACCAATTGGTTCTTTTATATTTTTGGGACCCACCGGTGTGGGGAAAACGCTGTTAGCGAGGATATTGGCGGAATTTATCTTTGGGGATGAAAATTCTTTGATCCAGATTGATATGTCGGAATATATGGACAAGTTTAATGTCTCCCGTTTGATTGGCGCCCCTCCTGGCTATGTGGGTTACGAAGAAGGCGGACAACTGACTGAGAAAGTACGCCGACGTCCATATTCTGTCATTCTTTTGGATGAAATTGAGAAGGCCCATCCGGATGTATTTAACCTCTTGTTACAGGTCTTTGAAGACGGTCGGTTGACGGATAGCCTGGGGCGTGTGGTGGACTTTCGAAACACCATTATCCTTATGACCTCCAACGTTGGCGCAGAGGCGGTACGCAATGCAGGTACGTTAGGTTTTGTGGCACAGAAAGAAGATACTTCTTATAATGCCCTTCGTGAGCGTCTTTTAGGCGAAGTTAAGAAAGCATTCAAACCGGAATTTTTGAACCGTGTCGATGACATCATTGTTTTTAGGCCGTTGACGAGAGAGGACTTGCAAAAGATTGTCGCTTTAGAGGTCAAATATGTCACCGATCGGCTTAAGAGTAAAGGGATCGAGATTTCTTTGAGTGATGAGGTTTTAGAGTTTCTCATTGATAAAGGTTATGATCCTTTGTATGGGGCAAGGCCTTTGAAGCGTACCATTCAACGCTATATTGAAGATTCTCTTTCCGAAGAAATCATTGCCGGTAAATTCAAAGAGGGCAGTAAAATCACCGTGGCCCGTCGAGGAGACGCATTGGTATTTGAATCATAACCTATGCTTAATCTTGTCTTTAAAACAGGCGCTGCAACAAACAGCCTTATTCGTTACATCGGGCAACTAACCATTCTTTGGTCACAGACGGTCGTGCTGGCCTTGACCCCTTCATTTAAGGGAAGACGTTCTTTGATACAGGCCAACCGTATTGGCCCAGGAAGTTTTATCATTTCTGCGCTTGTTGCTTTTTTTGTGGGGATGATTATTGCCCTACAAATGGCCTATCAAATGGTGCAGCTGTCAGCGGAGATTTATATTCCTAAAATTATTTCCGTTGCTTTGACGCGGGAGCTGGCTCCTGTACTGACCGCTTTGATTGTCGCTGGGCGTATTGGCGCCGGTATTGCCGCGGAAATCGGTTCCATGACCGTTACCGAACAGGTGGATGCATTAAAAGCTTTCGCGGTCAATCCCGTAAAATATTTGGTGGTTCCCCGATTTTTGGGGCTGATTGTCATGCTGCCGGTCTTAACTATGCTTTCGGATATCATAGGTATCTGGGGTGGGTACATTATTTGTGTTTATAAATTGCATATTAGTCATGAGATGTTTTGGAAAATGGTTTTTTCAGCGTTGGCCATGAAAGACATCATCACGGGACTCGTTAAGACCATTTTCTTTGGCATGATTATCGCCATCGTTGGTTGTCACCAAGGGCTTAATGTGCACGGTGGAGCTGAAGGCGTTGGCAAGGCCACGACAGCTGCAGTGGTCCGATCTTTTATTTTAATTATCATGACCGATTGTTTGATTACCTTTATTTTTTATTTTTTGTTGAATGTTTAGATGATAGAGATACTTAATTTATATAAGGCCTTTGGTACACAGATGGTGTTAAACAATTTAAATCTTGCTGTCCGTCGAGGAGAGACTAAGGCGGTCATCGGACGTTCAGGGGTTGGTAAAAGTGTCCTTTTAAAGAATATCGTAGGACTCATTAAACCCGACAGCGGTTCTATAAAGATCAATGGTGTAGAAGTAACTAACCTTAATGAAAAAGCTTATGACAAATTACGCATGGAAATTGGCATGGTATTCCAAGGTGGCGCGCTTTTCGATTCTATGAATGTGGGGGAAAACGTGGCTTTCGTGCTTGATGAATTTATGAATTTAGATAAAAAAACTGTTCGGGATCGAGTTGCCGATGCTTTGGCCTTGGTGGGACTTAAAGATGTCCAGCACATGATGCCGTCACAACTATCCGGCGGCATGAAAAAACGGGTAAGTCTCGCACGGGTCTTATGTATGGAACCGCAAATTATTTTGTATGATGAGCCTACCAGTGAAGTTGACCCTATTACGGCCGCGGCCATTAATCATTTGATCATTGAACTACGGGACAAATTAAAGGTCACCTCTATTGTAGTGACGCATGATATGAATTCGGCTTATCAGGTGGCCGATTCTATTGCTATGTTTTATCGTGGTCAGGTCATTGCTGATGGGACGCCGCAGGATATAAGAAATTCGACGCATCCGGTTGTACAACAATTTATCCACGGCCAAGCCGATGGACCAATTACAGAAGATGAGAGTTTGATTTTTGGGCACATAAAATGAGGAGAAAAAATCATGTCCTATGAAAGCCGTTTGGAACTCAAGGTCGGCAGTTTCGTGTTGTTGGCAGTAATATGGTTGACATTTTTTGTGGTCTCT
>JAJXTI010000019.1:8865-21517 GCA_021783915.1 bacterium | reverse complement strand
GTTGGGTGTTGGCCAGCGCGACAAAGAATATATTGTCTTAAACCGTAATGGTGCGGTGAGTATCAACAATGAGTACGGTCGTGAGTTCGAGCGTCATCTTCTTCCCCAAGGGGCGGCATTATCTTTTGCCGATGGACAGAATATCGTCAAGGGGGAGATTATCGCTACTTGGGATCCGTATACTATCCCTATTATCACAGAAGCCAAAGGTAAGGTTTCTTTTGAAGATTTGATTGAAGATTCCACTTATCAACGCGAAGAAAACCCTGTGACAGGGGTCGTGGAACGCGTGGTTGTCGAGCATAAACAAGAATTCCACCCTCAAATTATCATCAACGATGATAAAGGGGAAGTGGTGGGTATTTATTCAATTCCTACAGGGGCGCACATCTTGGTCAATGATAAAGATGTGGTTTCCGCCGGTGAATTGATCGCCAAAATTCCCCGTGGAGCCAGCAAGACACGCGACATCACAGGTGGTCTTCCTCGCGTCGCTGAACTTTTTGAAGCTCGTCGTCCCAAAGATCCCGCCGTGATTTCGGAAATCGACGGTCTGTGTGAATTCGGAGAGGACAAAAAGGGTCTCCGTACGATTATCGTTAAGAGCACGACAGGTATGGCCAAGGAATACACCATTCCTCACGGTAAACATCCCAATGTTTATAAAGGCGACCATGTTTTTGCCGGTCAACAATTGACAGATGGGCCTGTTGTCCCTCATGATATTTTACGCGTTAGCGGAGATAAAGCCCTTCAAGAATATCTCCTTAATGAGGTTCAGGAAGTTTATCGTTTGCAAGGCGTGCGTATTAACGATAAACACATTGAAATTATTATTTCTCAGATGCTTAAGAAAGTGCGTATCGACGATTCGGGCGATACTGATTTTCTCGTTGGAGATCAGGTTGATCGTGTTGTTTTCAAGAAAGCCAATGAGGCTGTCTTGAAGAAAAAGAATAAGCCCGCTCAAGCAACACCGTTGCTTTTGGGAATCACAAAAGTTTCTTTGACGACGGAGAGTTTTATTTCTGCCGCTAGTTTCCAAGAAACAACAAGGGTCTTGACAGAAGCGGCAGCGTCTGGTAAAATTGACCTTTTACGTGGATTAAAGGAGAATGTCATCGTCGGACATTTAATACCGGCGGGGACAGGAATCAGTGAATATAACAACATTGAATCGGTGAAATATGCCAACAATATCACAACTCATCAGACATCGCCGGCAGTTGAAAATCAAGCACAGTAAATCTCCTGCGCTGACCAGCTGTCCTCAACGTCGCGGCGTTTGTTTACAAGTAAAAACAATGACGCCGAAGAAGCCAAATTCGGCTCTTCGAAAAATCGCCCGTGTGCGTTTGTCGAATAAAATTGAAGTGACCTCTTATATTCCCGGTGAGGGGCATAATTTGCAGGAACACTCGATTGTATTGGTACGTGGCGGACGCGTGAAAGATTTGCCTGGCGTTCGTTATCACATAGTACGTGGTACGCTTGACACCGCAGGTGTTGCAAACCGCAAAAAGAGCCGTTCCAAATACGGCGCCAAGAAGGGTAAATAATAAAAATGAGAAGACGTCGTGCAGAAAAAAGAAAGATCATTGGTGACCCTAAATATAATAGTGATTTAGTCACTCGTTTTGTGGCAATCATCATGACGGAAGGTAAAAAAACTATCGCCGAGCGTATTGTTTACAGCGCTTTGGATATATTAAAAGAAAAAACACAGGAAGAAAGCCCCGTCAAGGCTCTTAATAAAGCCATTGATAATGTTCGTCCGCGCCTGGAAGTCAAGTCTCGTCGTGTAGGTGGGGCAACTTATCAAGTCCCAACCGATGTGGTGCCGGCCCGCGGGATGTCTTTAGCCATGCGTTGGATCCGTGATTTTGCCAGAAAGAAAAAAGGTAAATCTATGGAAAATAAACTTGCCGAAGAATTGGTTGCTGCTTATAAGTCGGAAGGTCCGGCAATCAAAAAACGTGATGAAGTACATAAAATGGCAGAGGCCAACAGGGCTTTTAGTCATCTGAGATGGTAATACATTATGGCGTCTAACACAATCCCTCTAAATAAGTTCCGAAATTTTGGTATTATCGCACATATCGATGCGGGAAAGACCACAACCACGGAACGTATTCTTTATTATACCGGCGTTATTCATAAGATGGGTAATATTGATGATGGCAATACAACTATGGACTGGATGCCTCAAGAACAGGAACGCGGGATTACAATTACTGCTGCCGCAACGACATCTTTCTGGCACGATCATCGTTTGAACATCATTGATACCCCAGGACACGTGGATTTTACTATCGAAGTTGAGCGTTCTCTAAAAGTTTTGGATGGTTGTGTTATTGTTTTGTGCGGATGCTCTGGTGTCCAACCACAAACAGAAACGGTCTATCGTCAAGCGGATAAATATCATGTTCCTCGCATTGCCTTTATTAATAAAATTGATCGATTAGGAGCTGATTTTGACCGCGTAGTCGGTGAAATGCGTGAACGGTTTGGAGCCAATGCTGCCGGTATTGAATTTCCTGATGGAACAGAAGATAATTTTAAAGGTATCATTGATATTATTAATGAGCAATACATTCAGTACAAAGACAAAGATGGTATGGAGTTTGACCGGTTACCGTTACCGGAGGAATTTAAAGAAAAAACCAAACAATACCGTCATGAATTGATTGAGCGTTTGGCGGAAGTCGATGATGAAATGGCGGACTTCTTTCTTAATAGTAAAGAACCTACCAAACAGCAGCTTATGGCGGCCATCCGTCGTACGGTTATCGCGTGTAAATTTATCCCTGTTTTGGTCGGGACGGCATTAAGAAACAGAGGGGTACAGATGGTGCTTGATGCCATTGTCGATTTTTTACCCTCTCCGCTTGAAATCCCTCCCATGAAAGGTTATAACCCCGATAATAAAGAGGAAATTATCCAATTAAAAGTAGATCCTGGCGCTCCTCCAGTTGGCTTGGTATTTAAAATCGCCTCTGATCCTTATGTAGGAAAGATATTTTTTACTCGTATTTATTCGGGTACATTTGTCCCGGGTCAAAATTATTTAAATTCTTCCAACGGCAAAAAAGAAAAAATTGCCAAGATAGTTTTAATGCACTCTAACAAGCAAGAAATTATTTCTTCTGCCTCTGCGGGTGAAATTGTGGCTTTAGTGGGCCTGAAAGAATCTAAATCCGGTGACACATTGTGCTCTGAAGAAACACCTATTTTACTTGAAGGTTTGAAACCGCCAGATGCAGTTGTTTCTTTGGCTATCGAACCTAAAACTAAAGCGGATCAGGATAAAATGGGTATGGTGTTGCGTAAATTTCTTGATGAAGACCCTTCTTTGCGTGTGAAATTTGATCACGAAACTTCTCAAACCATTATCTCTGGTATGGGGGAATTGCATTTGGAAATTATTGTTGACCGTATGAAGCGTGAAAATAATTTGGACGCTAATGTCGGTCGGCCTGAAGTTGCCTATAAAGAAGCAATCACTAAAAAGGTTACAAACGTTGTGGGAAAATATATTCAACAAAGCGGTGGTCGCGGTAAATATGGTCATTGTGTTATTGATGTAGAACCCGGTGAACCTGGAACTGGTTATGTCTTCGTCGACAAAATTAGGGGGGGAGCAATTCCTCGTGAATTTATTAAGCCAGTAAAAGAAGGTATTGAAATTGGCGCACAAAATGGTATACTTGCAGGCTATCCCGTGACTGACTTTACAGTCACTCTGATAGACGGTTCTTATCACGATGTGGACTCTGATGAAATGTCTTTCCAGTTGGCGGGTAAGCAGGCCATTAAGGAAGCTTTTCGTAAAGCGGGGAGCGTCTTTCAAGAACCTATCATGAAATTAGAAATCGTAGTTCCGGAAGATTATTGGGGCAATGTAATTGGAGATTTAATGACCCGTCGTGCTCAAATCAAGGAAACAGGCAATCGTGGCAAACTCAAAACTGCCATTGCTAACGTTCCTTTGGCTGAAATGTTTAGCTACGCGAATGCACTGCGGTCTCTCACGCAGGGACGCGCATCATTCTCAATGGAGCCTTCGTATTACGCGCAGGTTCCTAATCAACTCGCTGAGAAAATCATTGGTGCCCGTCAAGAGGTCGCCGCAAGACACAATTAAAATTTGATATTTAATTTAAAGAAAAGATAACAAAATACATCAGGAGGATTAGGCAATGGCAAAAGGAAAATTTGAACGTAATAAACCACACTTAAATATTGGTACGATCGGCCATGTCGACCATGGTAAGACAACGTTGTCCGCGGCTATTACGACAGTTTTAAGTAAAAAGGGTTTAGCAGAAGCGCGTGCCTATGACTCCATCGACAATGCACCTGAAGAAAAAGAGCGCGGCGTTACTATCAACATTTCGCACTTGGAATATGAGACCGAGATCCGTCATTATGCCCACATTGATTGCCCGGGACATGCAGACTATATTAAAAACATGATTACCGGTGCTGCTCAGATGGACGGGGCTATCCTGGTCGTTTCAGCTACCGATGGCCCGATGCCTCAAACCCGCGAGCACATTCTTTTGGCCCGCCAAGTGAACGTTCCTCGTATTGTCGTATTCATGAACAAATGCGATCAGGTTGCTGATAAAGAATTGTTGGATTTAGTAGAGTTGGAAGTTCGTGATTTATTGACCAAATACAAGTTCGATGGCGATAAAACCCCGATCATCCGCGGTTCCGCCCTTGATGCATTAAATAATCCCACTGATTTTGAAGGTAAATCTAAACCAATCATTGAATTAATGAAAGCTGTTGATGAATATGTTCCCGCTCCTGTGCGTGAGCTGGATAAGCCTTTTATCATGGCTGTTGAAGACGTTTTCTCCATCTCCGGTCGCGGTACAGTAGCCACCGGTCGTGTGGAACGTGGCCGTTGCAAGGTTGGTGAGGAAGTTGAGTTAATTGGTTTGCGTCCCGATATCAAAAATGTCGTTATTACCGGCGTGGAAATGTTCCGTAAGGAATTAGATGAAGGTTTAGCTGGTGATAATTTAGGCCTTTTATTACGCGGTGTTAACAAAGAAGATGTGGAACGCGGCATGGTGTTGGCCGCCAAAGGTTCCATTAAACCTCACACCAAATTCAAGGCGTCTGTTTATATTTTAACCAAGGAGGAAGGCGGTCGTCATACACCGTTTTTTAAAGGTTACCGTCCCCAATTTTATTTTAGAACAACGGACGTGACTGGTACTGCTCAGTTGCCCACTGGTGTTGAAATGTGTATGCCTGGCGATAATGTGCAGTTGGAAGTAGAATTAATTACACCGGTGGCCATGGAAAAAGAACTGCGTTTTGCTATTCGCGAAGGCGGTCGTACGGTTGGTGCGGGTGTTATTTCCGAAATTTTAAAATAACAGATAGGTGCTTAAGTAATGCAAAAAATACGTATAAAACTCAAAGCGTTTGATCATAGGTTGATCGACCAATCAACCCAAGAAATTGTGGATACAGCTATTCGCACAGGGGCTCAGGTTTTAGGGCCTGTGCCTTTGCCGACAAAAAAAGAACTTTACACAGTTCTTCGCTCACCGGTCATTGATAAAAAAAGCCGTGAGCAGTTTCAGTTGGCCACGCATAAACGCTTGATTGATTTGGTCAACCCGACATCTAAAACAGTCGAAGCATTACGCAAATTGAATTTACCGGCTGGTGTAGATGTTGAAATAAAACAATAATGTAGGGACGAGTTTAAAATCCGTCCGTACTGTGAGGTTTTTTATGATTCGTGGTTTAATGGGTAAAAAAGTGGGTATGACACAGATTTTCGACAATGAAGGGAACATTATTCCTGTTACTGTCGTTGAAACTGGTCCTTGTACCGTATTAGAATTAAAAGAAAATCCAAACAGGGTTGTGTTGGGTTATCAGTCGGTTAAAGAAAACCGTTTAAAGAAACCCGTCTCTGGATTTTTTAAGAAAATTGGTGTTGCTGCTTTAAGGCGTATTCGTGAATTTACCAGTACCGACAATAAAGATTATAAGGTTGGCCAGGAAATCAAAGCGGATTTCTTCAAAGCTGGTGATTTTGTCGATGTTACCGGGACATCCATTGGTAAAGGTTTCCAGGGTGGTATGGTACGTTGGAATTGGAGTGGCGGTCCTGCTGCCCATGGTTCTATGCATCATCGCAGAATCGGTTCTAACAGCTCTTCTTCAGATCCTTCACGTACTTATAAAGGTCACCATATGCCAGGGCATATGGGTATGGATACAGTGACTGTGCAGGGCTTACGTGTTATGCGTGTTGAAACTGAACAAAATTTGATTTTGGTCAAAGGTGCTGTTCCGGGATCTAAAAACGGATTTTTAGTTATCAATAAATCCAGAAAAAAATCCTATCGTTCACTTGATGAGAAGAAGGAAGTGGTGGCGATTAAACGCAACCCGATGAAGCAGAGTAAAGCGGCAGCTGCTAAAACCACTAAAAAGTAATTTAGGATAAATATATGCCAGAATTAAACGTTGTTGATATTGAAGGTAAAAAATCTCAAAGCATTGAACTTCCCAAAGAGAAGTTTGGGGTTCATGTGCAGGGTGCGGTCATACATCAAGCTGTTGTGATGTATCAAGCCAATACTCGTCAGGGGACAGTTTCTACCAAGGATCGTTCTTTGGTTTCTGGCGGTGGGAAAAAACCATGGCGTCAAAAAGGGACAGGCCGCGCCCGCGCAGGGTCGAGCCGTTCTCCGCTTTGGAAAAAAGGTGGTATCATTTTTGGGCCTAAGCCACGTGATTTCTCTGTGGATATTCCTAAGAAAATACGTATTGCTGCCTTGAGAGAGTCTTTAAATGCGAAATTTTTAAGCAATGAATTAATTTGTATTGATAAAGTTCAAATAGCTTCCGGTAAAACTAAAGATTTCGCTAAAATTTTAGAAAATTTGAAAGTCGATGGACGAGTCTTAGCTTTGCTTGATGGAAGTGATCCTAAGACTTTTTTAGCTTCACGCAACATCGTCCGTTTGACATTAAACCGTGCCAGTGATGTTAATGCGCGTGATATATTGAGTAATAAAAATTTGTTAGTGACTAAAACAGCTTTAGAAACATTACTAAAGAGAATTCAATAATGATTACTTCTTACGATATTATCAAAAGTTTGGTGAGTACTGAAAAAGGCACGTCTCAAGAAAAACAGCGTAAATATCTGTTTCGCGTATCTACAGATTCTACAAAAATTGATATTAAGCGCGCTGTGCAGGAAATTTATAAAGTGAAAGTTCAGGATGTCAATACGGTTCACGTCCCCGGAAAATTAAAACGGGTGCGTTTTAAGGCCGGTTATAGTTCTTCTTGGAAAAAAGCGATTGTCTCTCTTTGTGAGGGGCAGAAAATTGAGGTTGCATAATGGGTATTCGTCGGTTTAAACCAACTACTAATGGGCTTCGCCACACAGCTATTTCTGATTTTGCAGAAATTACTAAAGGCAAGCCAGAGAAGGCCTTGTTACGTCCTTTAAAAAGTTCAGGCGGCCGTAATTCCTATGGCCGTATCACTTCACGCCATCGTGGTGGTGGTCATAAGCGCATGTATCGCATGATTGATTTCAAACGTACTCGTATTGATGCTCCAGCGACAGTCTTGGCGATTGAATATGATCCTAACCGAACGGCTCGTATTGCACTTATCCAATATCAAAATGATAAGAGCAAGTCTTACATTTTGGCCCCATTAGATTTAAAAGTAGGGGATACTGTTATCAGCACCAATAGCGCTGATGTTGAAATTACACCTGGAAATTGTTTGCCGTTATCAAAAATTCCTTTAGGTACCGGAATTCATAATATTGAACTTAAAAGTGGTAAAGGTGGCCAAATTGTCCGTTCAGCAGGAGCTACTGCGCAATTGATTGCACGTGAAGGGACTTTTGCCCATGTACGGCTCCCTTCTAGCGAAGTACGTAAAATACCGGTGGAGTGCCGTGCCACTATCGGCCAATTGAGTAATGTGGAAAATGAAACTATTTCTATCGGTAAAGCAGGCCGCAGCCGTTGGTTAGGACGTCGTGGACAATCCAGAGGGGTTGTTATGAACCCGGTGGACCATCCACATGGTGGCGGTGAAGGTAAAGCTCCTCAAGGCAATCCGCATCCGGTGACACCTTGGGGTAAACCTACGAAGGGTTATAAAACCCGTCGTCCGCATAAATATTCTGATCACTTGATTGTTAGAAGAAGGACCAAATAACCTATGTCTCGTTCGATTAAAAAAGGTGCTTACGTAGAAGAATCTTTAAGACGACGTTTTGATAAGACGGTTTCCAGCGGCCAACGTCAGCCGATTAAAACCTGGTCCCGCCGTTCAACCATAGTTCCTGATTTTGTGGGCTATACGTTTGCTGTTCATGATGGTCGTAAACATGTCCCTATCTTTGTTACGGAAAATATGGTTGGTATGAAATTAGGGGATTTTGTTGGAACCCGTACATTTAGAGCACATGGCGGTGTTAAAGCCAAGAAAGCCATGCAGAAGAAGTAATCCCGATATAATATCTGGATTGTCCTTAAGGTAACAACTGAAGAATCTAGAGGCAAGGAAAAAAATGATAGCATCAGCTCAAGGAAAATTTTTAAGAGTATCATCCATGAAGGTTCGTCAGGTCATTGATGCTATTCGAGGCAAAGATGTCCAGACATCTCAAGCCCTTTTGGCACAAATCCAAAAAGGGTCTTCGGCTTTTGTCAAAAAAGTTTTGGACTCAGCTGTTAGCAATGCCAAACAAAAGGGGCTTAATGAGGAGCAGTTGTTTATTTCACGTATCAGTGCCAATCATGGTGGTGCTTGGAAACGTTATCGCGCAGCCTCTTTCGGAAGAGCTACCCCGATTTTACGTAGGACAACTCATTTAACTGTGGAATTGGATCTTAAAACTAGATAGCCGAAGGGAGCCTTCGGGAGGAGATAAAGTGGGACAAAAAGTTCATCCATTGGCATTAAGAATCGGTTACACAAAAAATTGGCGCAGTTTGTGGTTTGCCGAGCGCCGTGAATTTGCTAAGAATGTACAAGAAGATTTTAAGATCCGTAAATATATTAATGAGCAATTTAAACAAGCCGCTGTTTCATTGATTGTTATTGAACGTTTGGCCGAGCAGATTAAAATTCGTATTCATTCAGCCCGTCCCGGCGTTATTATCGGTCGCCGAGGTGCTGATATTGATCGTTTACGTGGGGATTTAGGAAACATTACTAAGAAAGATATTCAAGTTGATATTCAAGAAATCAAGAACCCTTCTATTGATGCTCAATTGATTTCTCAAAGTATAGCTTTTCAATTGGAGAAACGGGTTGCTTTTCGTCGTGCGATGAAACGCGCTATGGAACAAGCCCGCGCTGCCGGGGCCAAAGGGATTAAAATCCGTTGCTCTGGCCGTTTAGGGGGAGCTGAAATGGCCCGTACTGAAAAATATTATGAAGGGAAAGTTCCGTTGCAAACTTTGCGTGCAGATATTGATTATGGTTTTTCGGAAGCTTTGACAACCTATGGCCTTTTGGGTGTTAAAGTATGGGTGTATAAAGGGGACGTTATTAAAGATCAGGAAGAGATTGAAGCCTTGGCCGCACAGGCACAGGTTCAGCCTCAAACCCAAACACCGGCAGCTCCCGCAGTTGAAACGACTCAGGAAGCCCAAGCTTAATTGATAGAGGAGATTTGATTGTATGTTGTTAATGCCAAAAAGAGTCAAGTATCGTAAAACCCAAAAGGGCAAATCTCGCGGGATTGCTGTTAAGGGAAGTCAGATGCATTTTGGGGAATTTGGTTTAAAAGCATTGGAAAATGGTTTTATTCCTGCGCGCCAATTGGAAGCTTCCCGTGTTGTTGTCGCACGTAAACTGCGCGGTACAGGTAAACTTTGGATTAATGCATTTCCGCATAAATCTATCACCAAGAAACCAGCGGAGACCCGTATGGGAAAAGGCAAAGGTGATTTAGACCATTGGGTGGCGGTTGTCAGACGTGGTAAAGTTGTTTTTGAATTAGGCGGTGTCCCAGAAGATTTTGCCAAACAAATTTTACGCCTGGTGGCTTTTAAATTATCAGTTAAAACTAAATTTGTTACTCGCGGAGAGCATTGATTATGAAAGTTAAAGATTTAAAAGAATTTAGTGAAGATGAATTGGTTAATAAAGAAAAGGAGCTTAAGAAAGAACTTTTTGAGCTCAATAGCCAGCGTCAGCTTGGTCGAGTAGAGAAGCCGGCGAGTTTTGGCAACATCAAAAGAGACATCGCCCGTATTTTAACGGTTTTAAGTGAAAGAAAAAATCATGGAAAAAAGAATTAATCGTCGTCGTTTTTTGACAGCCACGGTTGTCAGCGACAAAATGGATAAGACGCGAGTTGTTCAAGTCAAACAAGTGGCTAAGCACAGCAAATATGAAAAAGCTGTACGTAGTTTTGTCAGATATAAAGCTCATGATGAAAAGAATGCCACCAAAACGGGGGATGTGGTGCGTATTATGGAAACCCGTCCTTTATCTAAAGATAAACGCTGGATAATTCAGGAAGTGGTTGGTTCACAGGTTTAAAGCGCGAGGGTATAAATTATGATTCAATTAAAAACAATTTTGGATGTAGCGGACAATACCGGGGCGCGTAAAGCTTCTTTGATCGGTGTTTTAAAAAGCAAAGGTAAGCTTTGGGCTCAGGTTGGTGATATTGTCAAAGTCAATATCAAAGAAAGTACACCGGACGGAGCCATTAAAAAAGGTTCTATGGCCAAAGGGATCATTGTTCGCACAAAGAAGGCCATCCGCCGTCCTGATGGGACCTATGTGCGTTTTGATACCAATGCCGTAGTCATTATTGATGATGCAGGAAACCCTAGGGGTACCCGTGTTTTTGGTCCTGTGGCCCGTGAACTTCGTAATATGGAATATATGAAAATCATTTCTTTAGCCCCTGAGGTTGTTTAATATGCTTCGTATTAAAAAAGATGATCAAGTCATGGTAATGGTTGGTAAAGAAAAAGGTAAAACCGGCAAAGTTGTTCGTATATTCCCCCAGACAAACACTGCCATCGTAGAAAATTTAAATATAATCAAACGTGCCGTTAAAAAAAGCGACACCTTCCCACAGGGCGGTTATGTAGAAAAGGAAAGACCTATTGCTTTGGCAAATTTGATGCTTTTAGATAAAAAAGATAATAGGCCCACACGTTTTCAGAGCAGAGTCTTAAAAGATGGGGCTAAAGTACGTATCGCTAAGAAAACCGGCGAAACGATTTAAGAGAGGTTAATCAAGTGTCAGCTCGTTTATTAGATAAATACCGTAAAGAAGTAGTCCCTCAAATGCAGCAGAAATATGGCATTAAAAATCCTATGGCTGTTCCCCATTTAGATAAAGTCGTTGTGAATATGGGTGTGGGAGAAGCTATTAGTGACGTTAAAATTCTTGACCGTGCAGCTCAGGATTTGGCTATGATTACCGGCCAGAAGCCGCTTGTTCGTCGTGCTAAGAAGGCCATTTCAAATTTTAAATTGCGCGAAAATTTACCCGTTGGTTGCAAGGTAACCTTGCGTCGCGCCCGTATGTATGAATTTGTTGACCGTTTAGTCAGCATTTCTTTGCCCCGTATCCGTGATTTCAACGGTACTTCCCGCAAAGCTTTTGACCGTGAAGGTAATTATACATTAGGCATTACGGATCAGTCCATATTTCCTGAAATTGATGCCGGTGCACGTGATCATCGTATCCAGGGGATGGACATTACTTTTGTTTTTAAAGGCGGGAATAAGGAACAGAATTTTGAAATTTTACGGCTACTAGGTATGCCGTTTGCTAAAGAACCCAATAAATCGTAAAGAGTTGGAAAGAATTTATGGCCAAAAAAGGACTCGTTAATAAATCATTACAAGAACCAAAATTTTCGGTTCGTCAACATAACCGTTGTGGTCTTTGTGGACGTTCCCGTGGTTATCTGCGTCGTTTTGGGGTTTGCCGTATTTGTTTTAGAGAACTTGCCTGGAAAGGTGAAATTCCAGGAGTTAAGAAAGCGAGCTGGTAGATGTCAGTTTCAGATCCAATAGCCGATACATTAACAATTATTCGTAATGCCTTGCATGTGCGTAAGGAAACCGTTGAGTTTCCCGCTTCTAAATTACTTGAGCGCATTCTAGGCATTTTTAAGAACGATGGTTATATCGAGGATTTTCGTCTTTTAAAAGATGATAAACAAGGTGTCCTTAAAGTCTATTTGAAGTATGAAAACAATAAACCTGCGATTATGGGTATCAAACGTATTTCTCGTCCAGGTTTAAGGATTTATACGGATAATAGCAGAATTCCCCGTATCCTTAACGGTCTTGGGACGGCGGTTTTATCGACTTCTAAGGGAGTAATTACAGATCGTGAAGCAAGAAAATTAAAAGTCGGTGGGGAAGTTCTTTGTGCCATTTGGTAAAAAATAAAGGAAGAATCAATGTCCAGAATTGCTAAAATTCCAGTAATAGTTCCTAAGAATGTTAAGATTCTTTTTGACGCCACAAAGGTAAACGTGGAAGGGCCTAAGGGGAAATTGTCGGTTGATTTGCCTGCGGGTATCAAGCTTGAACAGAAAAATGACCAGCTTTTTGTCAACCGCTTGGATGACACTAAACAGTCTAAATCTAA
>JAJXTI010000019.1:0-8855 GCA_021783915.1 bacterium | reverse complement strand
ACAACCAAACGTTTGATCGTTAACATGTGTAACGGCGTTACCACTGGTCATAGAAAAAATTTGGAAATTCAAGGTGTTGGTTTCCGCGCTGTGGTACAGGGACAGAAGTTGGTTTTGAATGTGGGATTTTCTCATCCGGTAGAGTATGAGTTTCCTAAAGAAGTAAAAGTAACTTCCGTGAAACCGACGGAAATTTTGGTAGAAGGTGTTGATAAAGCATTGGTGGGTCTGGTGGCGGCAAAAATTCGTCAGTTTAAACCACCGGAACCTTATAAGGGGAAGGGAATCCGTTACTCTGGTGAAGTGGTTAAACGTAAGCAAGGTAAACAAGTTACAAAATAAACTTAGAGGCATTATGTTAGATATTAAAGAACAACGAAGAGTCTTCCGTCATCAACGCATCCGTAAGAATGTCGTTGGGACATCTTTGCGCCCGCGTTTGTGTGTGCATAAAAGTATAAATAATTTTCAGGCTCAAATCATTGATGATACTTCCGGCAAAATTTTATTAGGTAAGTCTACTTTAGCTAAAGATATCCGTCCAAAAATTAAATCCGGTGGGAATATTAATGCAGCTGAAATTTTAGGCGAAGCTTTAGCAGCACAGGCAGTTAAACAAGGTATAAAACAGGTTTGTTTTGACCGCGGTGGATATTTATATCATGGGCGTATTAAAGCTTTTGCCGAAGCCGCGCGTAAAGCAGGATTGGAATTTTAAATTATGAAAGACCCCAAGAAAAACGAAGAAATTGAAGAAGTTGTCAAGAATGTGGCTCAAGCGGAAGCAATTCTTGAACAGGAAGAAGCCTTAAAAGTCGCTCCTGTTGAAGAAGTTGCTCCAGCGGCTGGAGCCCAACCGGCACCCAAAGGTCGCCGTCGTGGTGGAGATAGGGAACGTAAACCGGCTCCCAAAAAAACGTCTCTGACTGATAGCGGTATGGTAGAAAAAGTAGTTTCCATTAACCGTGTTTCTAAAACAACCAAGGGGGGGACTCGATTGGCGTTCTCAGCATTGGTGGTTGTTGGTGATGCTAAAGGTAAAGTCGGTTATGGTTTAGGGAAAGCTTCGGAAGTAGCGACTGCCATTAAAAAAGGGCTTAATTCTGCCCGTAAAAATATGATTTTTGTTGCTCGTCGTGGAACGACCATCACTCATGAAATTCTAGGTGAATGCGGATCGGCCAGCGTTCTTCTTAAACCTGCCTCTGAAGGTACTGGTGTTATCGCCTCTGGTGCTGTGCGGGCAGTTTGTGATGGGGCTGGTATATCTAATATTTTGACTAAATGCCATCGTTCCAATAATCCGATCAACGTAGTTAAAGCCACCTTTGATGGTTTATCCAGATTAAAAGTTATCAGGCAAAATTAAGGAATTATTATGCAATTGCATCAGATTAGATCACCTTTCGGTTCTCATAAGCGTAAAAAAATTGTCGGTCGTGGCCGTGGTTCAGGTCATGGGAAAAGATCTGGTAAAGGACAAAAGGGCCAGACTTCCCGTGCGGGTCGTGCTGTTATGACGGCTTATGAAGGCGGACAAATGCGCCTTTTGCGCCGTCTACCCAAAGTTGGTTTTAATAGCAAATGGCCGATGGAATATCAAATTGTTAACATTGCATCTTTAAATTGTTTTGATGACGGGATTACGGTTAATCCTGAATTATTGAAAAATCAGAAATTGATTAAAACGATTCGTCGCCCAGTAAAAATTTTAAGTGATGGTATGATAACTAAGAAATTAACAGTTGTAGCACATCATTTTTCAAAAACAGCATCGGAAGCAATTACTAAAGCCGGTGGAAAAGTCCAAGTGATTGGATAAAGAATGATTTCACAGTTTGTCAAAGGGTTTGCGAACTGTTTTAAAATTGAAGAATTGCGCCGTAAAATTTTATTTACGGTTGGTATCATTGCAGTTTATCGTATTGGTTGTTATATTCCAACTCCGGGTATCAATGGGGCAGCTTTAAACGAGTTCTTTCAAAGGATGAATAGTAACACCGGTGGCGGTAACGTGTTTGGCATTATGAATATGTTCTCCGGTGGTGCTTTAAGTAAAATGACCATTTTTTCATTAGGGGTCATGCCGTATATTTCCAGCTCTATTATTATGCAGTTGTTGACGGCAGTAATCCCTTCACTGGAAAAATTATCCAAAGAAGGTCAAGCGGGATATAAAAAAATTACTCAATATACCCGTTACGGTACAGCTGGTTTAGGTGCTATTCAATCTTTTTTTATTGCTCTTTGGCTTGAGAGTCCATCGACTTTTGGCGGTTTACAAATCGTTAATGATCCAGGTTGGGGATTTCGTTTGACAACCATGGTCACTCTAACTACAGGAACTTTATTCTTGATGTGGTTGGGTGAACGCATTCAGGAACGTGGCGTTGGAAACGGGACATCACTGATTATTACGTCTGGTATTTTGGCCTCAGCACCAATCGCGTTTCATTATTTGAAACTCCTCTTATCGCCGGAAACAGGCGGAGGGCAGTTGCAACCGATGGCGATCGTCCTGATGGGGTTCTTTTTGATTTCTGTTATTTTAGGAACCACCCTTATTTCACAGGGTCAGCGTCGAATCCCGGTGCAGTATGCGCGCCGTACTGTCGGAACGCAAACCTACGGCGGTCAAGGAACTTTCATTCCTTTGAAAGTGGACACCGCAGGCATTATTGCCATTATTTTTGCGCAGTCAATTATTTTGTTTCCTGCTACCATTGCCAGCTTTATCCCCAATGGTAAATTACAGCATGTTGCTAGTTGGATTTCGCGAGGGCACGCAGCCTATTATTCGCTTTACGCTATATTGATTATGTTTTTTTGTTATTTTTATACTGCAATTGTCTTTAATCCGGTAGACGTTGCTGAGAATTTAAAGAAACACGGTGGTTTTGTACCGGGGATCCGCCCTGGAAAAGAAACTGCGGACTATTTGGATTATGTGTTGACTAGAATTACGCTGGTGGGATCTTTATTTATTTGTATTATTGCAGTTATGCCGGATATGATTATGGCGTCGTTTAAAGTTCCGTATTTGGTGGCATCGTTCTTTGGTGGTACGGGTGTTTTGATTATCGTCGGCGTTATGCTTGACACCATGAAGCAAATCGAATCGCATTTGCAGATGCATCATTACGAGGGTTTTATGAAGACAGGTCGTCTGAGAGGTCGCCAATGAGAATAGTTCTTTTGGGGCCGCCTGGTGCTGGGAAAGGTTCTTTGGCAGCTGTTATCAAAGAGATGATGGACATTATTCATATTTCCTCTGGTGATATATTACGTGAGGAAATGAAAAAAGGATCAAAGTTAGGGTTAGAAATCAAGGGTTTGGTTGAAAAGGGCGCTTTAGTTTCCGATGAACTCATTACTAAACTTGTTGAACAAAAGGTATCGGAAGATCCAAAATTATCTAAGGGTTTTGCACTAGATGGGTTTCCCCGTACAACTCACCAAGCTCAGGAGTTAGATCATATATTGGCTAAGTTAGGAAAACCTTTGGACTTCGCTCTTTGTATGGATGCTTCTTTGAAAGTGATTTTAACGAGGTTAACTGGACGTCGTGTTTGTCGTAATTGTGGAGCTTTATTCCATATTAAGACTAAACAACCTAAAAAGCCTAATCTATGTGACCTGTGTGGGGGCGAATTATATCAGCGGGGCGATGATAATGAAGATACAATTCGTAAGCGCATGCAAGTTTATGAAATAAGTACAAAGCCGATTATTGATTATTATGCGGCTCAAGGAAAGTTAAAAAGGATTAATGCGGATAGAGAAACAGAGCAAGTACGCAGTGATCTGATTAAAATGCTTAATGAAGACAAGTCATATCAGAATCAAAAGTCCTCAAGAAATTGACATTTTAAGAAAAGCTGGTAAGATTTTACATTCAATTATCAGCCAGTTACAAAGTTCTTTAAAAATTGGAATGACGACGAAGGATATTGATGCACAAGCGCTGATCTTAATGGAGAAATATAAAGTAAAGGCAGCGTTTAAAGGGTATCGTGGTTTTCCTGCTAGTGTTTGTGTGTCAGTTAATGAAGGTGTCGTTCATGGTATCCCTAGCCAACGGATCATTCGCCAAGGGGATATCGTTAGTATTGATGTTGGTATTATTTATGATGATTATTATTCCGACACAGCCGTTACGGTTGGGGTTGAACCTATTAGCCCTCAAACTCAAAGACTTTTAGAAGTCACGGAAGCTGCTCTTTATCAAGGAATTCAACAGGCTAAAGCAGGGAACCATTTGTCGGATATTTCATATGCAGTACAAAGTTATGTGGAATTACATGACTTTTCTGTAGTGCGTGATTTTGTCGGACATGGGATTGGCCGACAATTGCATGAAGATCCAGAAGTTCCTAATTATGGATCAGCGCATCAAGGACCCGTGCTCAAAGAAGGTATGGTGTTAGCTATCGAGCCAATGGTCAATATGGGGGGGCACAGAACTAAGGTTTTAAGTGATGGTTGGACGGTCGTCACGGAAGATGGTAAACCATCAGCCCATTTTGAACATTGCATCGTAATTACACCTGATGGGGCAGAAATATTAACACGCTGAATATGGCAAAAGAAGACCTTATTGAAGTTGAGGGAACTGTCGAAGAAGCGTTGCCTAACGCGATGTTTAGAATTGTGCTAGATAATAATCACAAAGTATTAGCCCATGTTTCCGGGAAGATTCGCATGAATTTTATTCGCATTCTACCGGGGGATAAAGTAAAAGTAGAATTATCTCCTTATGATTTATCACGTGGGCGCATAACCTTTCGATTAAAGTAATGCAGGACGGTATACCGTACCTCAAAAGGATAAGATATGAAGGTAAAATCATCAGTTAAAAGAATTTGTAGTAACTGTAAAATCGTTCGTCGGAACAGGGTGGTGCGAGTTATTTGCAGCAACCCTAAACACAAGCAAAGACAAGGATAAACACCTATGCCAAGAATTTTAGGTATCGATCTTCCTAAGGAAAAACGCATTGAGGCGGCGCTTCCTTATGTTTATGGTATCGGCCCCACACGTTCTAAAGTTATTTTAAATCAGGCCCAAGTGAACGTTGATAAACGTGCCAAGGATTTAACAGAGGAAGAGATTTCACGTATTACCAGTATTATTCAAAAGAATTATGTGACTGAAGGTGATTTGCGTCGTGAAATCAACGAGAATGTTCGTCGTCACATGGAAATCGGTACTTACCGTGGGTTACGTCACCGTAAAGGGCTTCCCTGCCGCGGGCAAAGAACTAAGACCAATGCCAGGACACGTAAAGGTAAGAAACCGGTCGTAGGACATATTATCAAGAAAGACACACCACCAGCTAAGTAAGGATATTGTTAAATTATGTCAACAAAACTAGCAGCAGAAACCGTTGTTAATAAAAAAACCGCTAAATCGAAGAAAAAATCTCTTAAAGGTATTACTTCTGGTATTGCTACCGTCCAGGCTTCCTTTAATAATACGATTATCACTATTGCAGATAAACAAGGTAATACCATTGTTTGGGCGTCTCCCGGATTGGTAGGGTTCAGCGGTTCTAAAAAATCCACCCCTTTTGCCGCTCAAGTAGCGGCTACCGATGCTGCTCGTCGAGCAAAGGAGATGGGGTTAGTAAGTGTTGATGTTTTAGTCAAAGGCCCCGGTTCGGGGCGTGAATCTGCGATTCGTGCAATTGCTGCTGCAGGTTTGGTGGTGACCTCTATTAGAGATATCACGCCAATTCCGCATAATGGTTGCCGTTCACGCAAAAAACGTAGGGTGTAAGAAAGGAAAAATTATAAATTATGGGACGTGATCTTGGTCCAGATTGTCGTTTATGCCGCCGTGAAGGCGAAAAACTCTTTTTGAAGGGGGCTCGTTGCTACACGCATAAATGTGCTGTAGCTCGTCGTGAATATGCTCCCGGGCAACACGGTGCTAAAAAGACTAAACTTTCTAACTTTGGTATTCAATTGCGCGAAAAGCAAAAGGTAAAGCGTATTTATGGAGTTTTGGAAAGACAATTTCGTAATTATTTTATCAATGCGGCTTCAACAAAAGGTGTTACGGGTACAATTTTGTTGCAACAATTAGAGCGCCGTTTAGATAGTGTGATTTTTAATTTAGGTTTCGCCAAATCTCGTAAAGATGCCCGCCAAGTGGTTGGTCATAATCATGTATCAGTCAATGGTCGTCGGGTAAATATTCCTTCTTATTTGGTTAAACCTAATGATGTGCTGGAAATAAAAACCGACGCAAAGACTTTAAATACCATCAAAGCCAATGTAGAAATTACTAAGGAACGTAAAGTGCCTACTTGGCTTGAGGTAGATACGGCTAATTGTAAAGCGAAGGTTGTCCGTATGCCATTACGTGAGGACATCAGTTATTCAGTTAATGAGCAGTTGATTGTTGAATTGTATTCAAGGTAATCCTAAGGCTTTTTAAACATAAACGGAGGATAATAATATGGGTGTTAAATGGCGTGATTTTCAAATGCCTAAACGTTTAGATTGCGATGAGTCAAGTTATACCAGTACTTATGGCAAATTCGTGGCTGAACCTTTTGAGCGTGGTTACGGTGTGACTTTGGGTAATTCTTTACGCCGTATCCTTTTGTCCTCCATCGACGGTTCTGCGATCACAGCTATTCGTATTGAAGGTGTGTCGCATGAATTTTCTGCCATGCCTGGTGTTTTAGAGGCCGTGACCGAAATTATTTTGAACATTAAAGGTTTGATTGTACGTTCGCACTCCAAAGCACCTAAAAGTGTTTATATCAAGGTTAATAAAAAATGTGAAATTAAAGCCAAAGACATTATCTTTGATGAAGTGATTGAAGTCCTAAATCCTGAACACCATATTGCTACTTTGACCCAGGATATTCCTTTTAATATGGAATTGGAGGTCTCACGTGGTCGTGGTTATGTACCGGCAGATCAGAATAAGAAAGAAGGGGCTCCGGTCGGGACTATCGCGGTGGATGCCATCTTTACGCCGATTATAAAAGTCAATTTTACTGTCGAAAATACCCGTGTCGGTCAACGTACGGATTATGACCGTCTTATTGTAGAAATTTATACCAATGGGGCTATTAATCCTAAAGAAGCTCTTTTATATGGAGCCAATATCTTGCAACGCCATTTGGACGTGTTTGTTGCTTACGGACAATTACCGGAAGAAGATGTGGAAGAAGAGGAGATTTCTGCGGAGGAAGAAGCTTTGTATGCAAAATTACGTTTGCCTATTTCCGAATTGGAATTATCTGTGCGTTCTTCCAATTGTCTTAAAGATGCCAATATTAAAACCATCGGTGATCTGGTTAGACGTCAGGAAGTAGAGCTTTTGGAGTTCCGTAATTTTGGTAAAAAATCGTTAACTGAAATTCAAGATATCCTTAAAGCCATGGGGCTTTCATTAGGGATGAAAGTTGATTCTAAAAAATTGAAAGCTAAGAGCGTCTAATTATGAGACACAAAATTGCAGGAAACCGTTTAAGCCGCAACCAAAGTTTACGTAAAGCCACCCTGCGTGATTTAGCCAAGGCGACTTTGATTGATCAGCGTATTTGTACAACCCGCGCCAAGGCTAAGGAAGCCAGAAGGTTAGTTGAGAAGTTAATCACTTTAGGCAAAAAAGACACATTAGCTGCGCGTCGTCGTGCTTTTGCGATTCTTTGCGATCATGCTTTGGTTTCATCCCTATTTAAAGAAACAGCTCCACGTTTTAAGAATCGTTTTGGAGGGTACACTCGTATTATTCCTTTTAGTAAACGTATTGGTGATAATGCTCAGATGGTCTTTTTGGAGTTAACTGAAAAGGATCGTGCTATTATTAGTGGTCAGAAATTAAGAAAAAAGACCGGAGAGAAGCAATCAAAGGTTGAAGATGCCCAGACAAAACCTGTAACAGAGGAAACCAAAGTTACAGCTAAACCAGAGCATTCTAAAGCTGATGTAAAAACTGCTACCAAAGCTGCCTCTAAACCAACAGGTGTTAAGAAATTATTTCAACGTAAAACCGGCGGGGAATAATCCCATGCTTAAGGTTAACCGTCGCATTAGAGATATTGTCGGTTCTACCACTTTGGCCATCACCGCCAAGGCCAAAGAGTTACAGGCCCAAGGGTATGATGTGGTTAATTTTGGTGCTGGTGAACCTGATTTCGATACCCCCGATTTTATCAAGCAGGCTGCAATCAAATCCATTAACAACGGTTTTACCAAATATACTCCTTCTATTGGTACGCAAGATTTAAGAGAAGCCATTGCGATCAAATTCAAAAAAGACAATGGCTTAATTTACAAACCTTATCAAATTGTTGTTTCTTGTGGGGCTAAACATTCTTTATTTAACATTATTCAAGTCTTAGTGGATGATGGTGATGAAGTCGTTTTCCAAGCACCTTATTGGGTCAGCTATCCGGAAATGGTTAGAGCCGCAGGTGGTAAATCGGTGATTATCCCCACAAATCAATCGACAGAATTTAAAATTACTGCAGATTTGCTGAGGAAGTATATTACGTCTAAAACAAAACTTTTTATTATCAATTCTCCTTCTAATCCTACAGGTGTTATGTACACCAAAGAAGAATTGGCTAAATTGGCAGAAATTTGTGTGGCCCATAAGATTTATGTTATTAGTGATGAAATTTACGAAAAGTTAGTCTATGATAATATCAAGTTTTCTTCTATTGCCTCCCTGGGCAATGAAATCTTTGACTTGACGATTACGGTGAATGGAGTCTCTAAGGCGTACGCTATGACCGGTTGGCGTATCGGCTATGCAGGTGGGGCAGTCGAAATAATGGAATATATAAAAAAATACCAAGATCATTCCACCTCAAATCCAGCCTCTATCAG
>JAJXTI010000110.1 GCA_021783915.1 bacterium | reverse complement strand
TCATAATCCGTAGAAACTGTTTCAGGGTTGGAATTGACCATGATCGTCTCAAAATCCATCTCTTTAAGAGCAAAAGACGCATGGCAGCAACAGTAATCGAATTCTATCCCCTGGCCGATGCGATTGGGGCCGCCGCCTAAAATCATAATTTTCTTCTTACGGGACAGATTCTTTCGGTTGTTTAAAATGGCCTCATCTTCTGTTTCATAAGTTGAATAATAGTACGGTGTGTAGGCTTCAAACTCCGCGGCACAGGTATCGACCAATTTAAAGGTCGCCACGATCCCCTGTTCTTTACGCAGTTGCCGCACATCTTTTTCGCTTTTATTCATGGCCTCTGCCAGCTGGGCATCGGAGAACCCATATTCCTTGGCCCGTCTTAAAAGGGACGGACTCAAAGTCCCTGCAGAGACTACGGCACCCTTAAGCTCCTCTTCCAACTCGAGGATTTGGGCGATTTGGTCGATAAACCAAACATCGATTTTAGACAACTGCGCCACTTGGTCGACAGAGTAACCTTTTTGTAAAGCATACTTGAGATAAAATATGCGCGAGGCATTCGGCTCCATCAGGCGCAATCTGATCTTCTCATCTTCGATGTAACGAAAGTCTTGTTTATTATCAAGGCCTATATGATCGATTTCCAGGCCCCGCAATCCCTTTTGCAAGGCCTCTTTAAACGTCCTTCCGATGGCCATGGTCTCACCGACGGATTTCATCTGGACACCAAGGATATCTTTGGCTTCAGGAAACTTTTCAAAAGTAAAACGCGGGATCTTGACGACCACATAATCAATCGAAGGTTCAAAACACGCAGGGGTCTCTTTAGTGATGTCGTTCTGGATTTCATCCAGGTTGTAGCCGACGGCCAATTTAGCGGCGAATTTGGCAATAGGAAAACCCGTGGCTTTCGATGCAAGGGCCGAGGAACGCGAGACACGAGGGTTCATTTCAATGACAACCATACGGCCATTGTCAGGGTTGACGGCAAATTGGATGTTACTCCCACCGGTCTCTACCCCGATTTCACGGATCAATTTAATGGAACAATCCCGCATGTGCTGATATTCCACGTCCGTTAATGTCTGGGCTGGGGCCACGGTAATGCTGTCTCCCGTATGCACACCCATGGCATCAAAATTTTCAATCGAACAAATAATGACCACATTGTCTGCTTTGTCCCGCATGACCTCCAACTCATACTCTTTCCAGCCTTCAATGGATTCTTCAATCAAAATTTCATGGATCATGCTGCTTTCAATCCCTAAAGCCGCAATGCGCTCAAACTCCTCTTTGTCCCGAACGATGCCACCGCCGGTTCCTCCCAAGGTAAAAGAAGGACGGATAATGCAGGGGAACCCTATTTCTTCGACGACTTTCTTGGCATCTTCCAGGTCATGGGCAAAAACGCTTTTAGGCAAATCTAGCCCCACCTTGATGGCCGCTTCTTTAAACTCCGCACGATCTTCAGCTTTTTTGATGACCTCGTATTTGGCACCGATCATCTCAACAGCATATTTTTCCAAAATGCCCTTCTCATAAAGCTTCATGGCTAAATTCAGCCCTGTCTGGCCGCCTAAAGTCGGTAGAATAGCATCAGGACGTTCTTTTTGAATGATTTTCTCAACAAATTCAGGGGTCAACGGTTCTACATAGGTGGCGTCCGCAATACCGGGGTCGGTCATGATGGTGGCCGGATTGGAATTCACCAAAACCACCTCATATCCTTCCTCTTTGAGCGCTTTACACGCTTGCGAACCGGAATAATCAAATTCACAGGCTTGGCCGATGACAATCGGGCCCGCACCTATGATAAGAATCTTTTTAATGTCGTTACGTTTAGGCATAGACTCTTGTTGTATTGCCCTAAGCAGATTTGTTTTTATCAATCATCGTAATAAACTGTTCAAATAAATACCTGGCATCATGCGGCCCGGGGGCGGCCTCCGGATGGTACTGAATGGAAAAAGCCGGATATTTCTTATGGCGAATCCCCTCTACGCTTTGGTCATTAAGGTTGACGTGGATAACTTCAACATCATCCAGGTTAAGGCTTTTGATGTCCACACAAAACCCATGGTTCTGCGACGTAATGCCGATGCGGTTACCTTCAAAATCTTTGACCGGATGGTTAGCTCCATGATGGCCGAATTTTAATTTATACGTATTGCCCCCTAAAGCCAGCCCTAAGATTTGGTTGCCCAGGCAAATACCGAAAATCGGCGTGTGTCCTAAGGCTTGTTTGACCGTGTCAATCACATACGTCACGACTGCGGGGTCTCCCGGGCCGTTAGATAAAAACAACCCATCCGGTTTAATATTCATGATCTCCTTAAAGCTTGCTGTGGCAGGAAAAACATGGGTCTCACAGCCTAAATCCGCCAATATACGCAGAATGTTCCACTTAATGCCGCAATCAATGGCTGCAATTTTATACCGACGGGGGCCTTTGGCTTTCCACACGTATTTCTTCAATGTACTTACGCCTTTTACCAAATCGGCCCCTTCCATGGAAGGCGCCGCATCCAGTTTGGCCTGCAAACTTTTGGAATCAAAATCCTCTGTAGAAATAATGGCTTTCATTGCACCGGAAAGCCTTAAATGGCGGGTTAAAGCGCGAGTATCCACTCCCTCCATCGCCAGAATTTTATTTTCATCCAAGTAATCAATGATGTTTTTTTTAGAACGCCAGTTAGATGGCCTGCGACAGAACTCCTTGACCACAAAACCTTTGACGTGAATAGTATCTGATTCTTGGTCTTCGTCATTGACGCCATAATTACCAATGAGAGGGTACGTCATGACCACAATTTGACCAGTATAGGAAGGGTCTGTGAGAACTTCTTGATAACCGGTTAAAGCTGTATTAAAGACAGCTTCGCCTATGCTTTCACCGGTCTGTTTTAAGGTACGGCCGTGGAATGTCGTACCGTCCTGCAAATATAGTATAGCTTCTTTCATGAACCCTAAAGCTTTAAAAATCTTGTGGAAGAAATGTCTGGTGGGATTTCCCCGCCCAAGGCGAGAAAAAACCTTTATCACTATAGTCGATGGCCCCTGGGTTGTCAAGCAAAATGCTCATGCTCTAAAAAACATATTGCTCGTCGCTATTTTATATTCAAAATGTCTTTAATTTGCTTAACTAAAACATCGGAAGGGGTCGTTTTTTGTACATAATCAACGGCCCCGTAAGAAACATAATCTATAAGATGTTTAGGTGTATCAATAGAAGTATAAAAAATGACCGGTATTGAGCTAGTCAAAGGTTTCTTTTTAAGACCTTTGCAGACCTCGATACCACTGATCCCTGGGAGGAGAATGTCCAGAAGAATCAGATCCGGCCTATGTTCCTCAGCCAAATTGACTCCATCTTTGGCATTAGAGGCCAGAAGAACGTGGAAATTCTTCTTAGTCAATAGTCTCTCGATGAGCGTCCTGTCCACGGGGTTATCATCAATAAAAAGAACCGTTTTAACGTCAGCCATTCTGTTTTCCATTTCTAAAACAAAATGATTTAGTATAAAAACCAATATATTCTAAGGCTTTTTTTATCGCATGATTGATGGGGTAAAGCCTCCCCCCTTCTTGGGGGTCAATAGAACCTACAAGTAAAGTATACCCACTCAATGAAGCACTGGCAAGCCCATCTTGAAAACATTTTTGAGCGTGGGCGTAATCCTTGGGGTACGTTTCTTTGATGACTTTACAGGTCATTAAGGTTTCTTTACCATATTTATCAGTCGTGGAAGAAAAACCAAAAAGACGGCACACGCCGGGACGGTGGGAATAAATTGAACACCGGCCATTGGTGCGAATCTTAGGGTATGGTCCATAAAAAACACACTGCCCTTGTTTAGGGGAGCGTTCAATTTTAGCCAATATTTGTTCCGCTTGTCCATTGGACCAAAGCTCGATAGCTAAAGGCAAGACTTCAACGAAGGTTGTTGACACGTGAGGACTTAAGCAACAGGCTCCGCACCCTTTTTTGCAGTGAAGACCCGTTTGTTTTTGAAATCCTATGGTTTTATTTTCTATCTGGCGCAAAAGTCCTTTGATCTGCTCAATCGACTTTTGTATCTGAGGATTTAGAAGGGCTTCGATTTTTTCAGAGGTCATTTAAGACAATAGCTTTTTAATTTGTCTGATTACCTGCTCAGATTGCAGTTGGGTCTTAGAACCGAAACGAACTACAATTTTACCGTTTCTACCAATAGAAAACTTATTAGAATCCCAGATAATACCCCATTAAAACCACTTTTTATTTCTCCAAAAATAACGGCAGGGTAAGTCGGACCTGCGTGCCTTTCATATACTCCGAACTAATGCTGACCTTCCCCCCATGATTTTCCTCGATAATCTTACGAATCACATAAAGGCCTATCCCAGTACATTTTTGGGTATCTAGTTTTGTCGAGAAAAATGGGGTAAAGAGTTTAGGCTTGTCCTCTTCTTTAATCCCCATACCATTGTCTTGAAGCATAGCCTCTAAAGAATCTTCCCCTTGTTGAATGGAAATAGCCAGTATGGGCTGATACTCGGGTTCCTCCAATTCTTCCTTACGCTCTACTACGGAATCATAAGCATTGTCAATCAAGTTAAAAAATACCTCCTGCAGTTGAGTGGCGTTACCTTTGACTCTGGGTAGGTTATTGGCATCATACTTTTTTTCTATCTTTAAATCGTAAGTCTTCATTTTAAACTGCGCCATCTCATAAGAAGCATCAAACACTTTATCTATATCGACAGCATTAAACCTTCCTTCTCCTTTACGTGCATATTTCATCAGGCTCCTGACAATTTCCCCCCCCTGAGTAACATTGTCCTGGACCCTCGTCAAGGCCCTCTCTAACTCATCACAAAATTCTTTCAGATCATCCGATAATGGCCCTTTTTCCCTTTTTGTTTTTATAGTGTCCAGGGCGTCCCCGGAAATAAACCCTAACGCATGGAACCTGTTATTGATTTGATGTGACAGGCCATCTGCCATGGTGCCGATGGTCGCCATCTTCTCCGCCTGAAAAATCTGTTCTTG
>JAJXTI010000018.1 GCA_021783915.1 bacterium | reverse complement strand
AAGCATCTTTAGGTTGAATTGTTATTTCTTTTTCTTCTCCTACATGCATGCCTTTGATGGCTTTTTCCAAACCTGGGATAATCGTTTGATCGCCATACACAAATTCCAGGGGTTCTTTACCGACAGAAGTTTCCACCTGTTCATTGTTAACCGTCAATGTGTAATCCATTGTGATCTTCTTGCCTTCAGACACCACAAAGTCATCAGCAAAACCAATAGCCATCCATCCGATACAAACAGTAGCTAAAACTATCACTCTAAAAGAGATCATAAAATTTCCTTGGTTTTGGGGTCAAAAAATTTTAATTATCATAACATGCTTTTTTTGTTTTGCACAGTACGAAACGCCCAACAAACTCCAAAGCAAAGAGCGCAACACAAAACAATACTGGCCCCAGAAGATAAACCAAAATAATAAGAACAGTACACCCCTGCCACACAACAAACCATCGTCATAGTTACTGCTGTTATCGTCAAAGGAACCAGACGGTTTGTTACCAATCTCGCTGCCGCCGTAGGCACAACCAATAAAGCATTGGTTAAAATAGCCCCCGTCGCCTGAATACCTGTGACCACGCTCAAAGACAATAGGACCAGCAAAACATGCCGTAAAACATCGACATTGATACCTATAGTTCTGGCATAATCCTTGTCGACACAAAATAATTGAAACTCTTTATGGCATAAAATGAGCACGCCTACGATAAAAACCGTAATGACGGCAATCATCACTAAATCCCCAGATGTTACCCCCAGGATGTTGCCAAAAAGCATGGAGGACATATCCCGGTAAGATTTGGTGGAACTAATCAATAAAACACCCAAAGCGAGCATGATCGTTGGCATCATACCCGTAGCGGTATCTTCATAAACCTTGTCTTCTTTAGATAGAAACCCAATCATGATCGCCGTCCAAAGAGTGGCCACCAACGCCCCAAGAAATAAATTACCCCCAAACATAAAGGCAATCACGATTCCTGGTAAGGCGCTGTGGGTTAAAGCATGGCCAGTATTGGAAATCCGTCGCAGTACGACATAGACCCCTAATAAAGAACAACTGATACCGACCAGCATAGAGGCCAGCAGGGCACGTTGAATAAAACCATATTGTAAAGGCTCTAGGATGCCGTGCATATTTCTCCATCCTTAAGATGAACAGCAGAATCGTAAAGATTTTCTTCTTTATTAAAATAATGAGTGGCGACTAGGGTCGTCTTTCCTTTGGTTTTTAAATGGTTTAACACTCTTTGAACGATTTCACGGGTTTGGGCGTCGACAGCATTGAGTGGTTCATCTAATAAAAGCAAATCCGCATCCTGTACCAAAGCGCGGGCAATTAAAACCCTTTGCTGTTGCCCTCCAGAAAGCTGGGCGATTTGCCGATGGGCCAAATTTTCAATGCTTAAATTGCTTAATGCTTCCCAGGCTTTCTTATAATCTTTTTTCTTTAAAGATCGCAACCAACCTAAATAAACATAACGGCCAGTTAAAACTAAATCCAGGACGCTCAACGGAAATTGCCAGTCAACACTACTGCGCTGAGGCAAATAAACTACGCGGTGGTGGCAAGCCCCAAAAGGTTGGCCAAAAATCTTAATTTCCCCTGAAGAAACTTTAACTAAATTAGAAACTACTTTAAATAAAGTCGATTTACCTGCCCCATTAGGCCCTACTAAAGCCACAGATGATCCCCGTGAAATAGAAAGAGAGACGTTTCTTAAGGCCGGCCTATTTTCTAAATCGTAAGAAGCACTGATATCCTGTATCCACAGGGCAGGGGCCTCCGGCTTGGGATGACTGTGACGATGATGGCAATAGGAAATAAAAAAACGGCCCATAAATGAATCCGCCAAGACGGAATTTCTTCAAATTAATTACTGGTTTTTAATAATTCATGAACAATGGTTTCAATATTATAACGCATCATTTTAATATAAGTATCCGCCACACTCCCTTGGGGCCCTAAGGCATCGGTATATAAAGGTGGTGCTAGGTTTACATGTGCCTCCTTGGCTAAAGAGGCCAATACTTTAGAATTCTGCATATTCTCGGCAAAAACAACACCGACCCCGGATTTCTTAATTTTAAGGATCAAATCAGCCATGTCTTTGGCTGAAGGATCCTCTGCTTCAGTCGTGGCAGAATTAAAAGCGGCCCCAATCAATTTAAACTGGTAATGTTCACAAAAATACCCCAAACTATCATGGTTGGTTACTAACTTACGTTTAGCCTTGGGGATTTGTGCTACCGTCTTGAGGGCCCAACTTTCTAGTCCTTGAAGCTGTTTTAAATAAAATTGAGTGTTTTGCTCATATACCTGTGCATGCAATGGATCAGAAGACTGCAAAATCCTGTTAATGCGCTGAACCATCTTGATCACATAGAGTACGTTGTGCCATACATGAGGGTCTATGTCTTCTTTATGACCATGTTCGAAAATAGATAACGGGTCAATGTCCACGCGATCTGTTAAAACAACACGTTTGGCATGCGAACCTGAAGCGGCATATAATTTATTCATCCAATGTTCGAATCCTAAACCGATTTCAAAAATAATGTCCGCTTTGAACAATGCCACGTCATCAAAAGGCGTAGGTTCAAAAGTGTGTACGTCCGCATCAGGACCCACCAACGTGATCAGGTCGACTTGGCTGCCTGCCACATTCCTGACCCAATCAGCTACAATACTATTAGTGGCCACCACCTTCAATTTCTGTGGCATCTGTGCAAAACTTATAACGGAGTTTAAAAAAACCCCCAAGCTAATGAGAAGAGCAGACCAAAACATCTTCATGGCACTCCTTGCATTCCTTTTTGCCGTGGTGCTTAGCCAGATCGTCCCAATGTTTTTTACGGTGCGGTGTCAATACTCCGGTTCCGTGGCAAAAAGGACAGACGTTATCCAAAGCCTCCAGGATTGCTGCGCGTATAAATTCCGAACGGTTCGGGAGCCCTTTTAATAATTGCACCAGTGCTTTATCAACCTTGAAAGTAAGGACTTCGACATCTTTTGTATTAGCAGACATAATGCCTCCCTCCCCCCGTACAGGGCTTAGGTATTATTTTGTAATACTTAAGTATATAAAAAAAACAGGCCTTGTCAATTAGAAACGCTTTTTATACTGCAAGTAAAAGTTCGTTTCATTGTCTTTTTGGGGCTGTGGATTCTCGGTAGTGCCCGTTGTATCAGCAGGAAAAAATTTCTTAGCCACATTCAAAGAGAATTTATCCGTCAAATTCACCTGCCCTTCGATGATCCTTGAATAACCAAGTGCTTGATCATGCCCGGGCTGTGACGGCATCTCCTGCACTTCCATGCCGACATTAAAAGCATCGGTTAATTTCCTGCGTAAACCAATCCCTTGCGACCATTCATTGTCGATTTCTGACCATTTTTTACCTGTCACCAAAACAGCAATGATTTCCTCCTCAGGCATCGGGGGGTCTGAATTAAAAGTCAACCGCGGTCTTTGCAAAGACCCCTTAATGGCCATATCAATATCAATGTCCTCCACTTGACTTGAACCATGAATGTCTAAAAGAGGATTAACGACATCTTCTTTAAAATCCACTTTACTTGTCGTCAAATCGATATTGATCTTATTAGTTTGTACTAGGGCGGAATCCATAATTATAAACCCTGTCATGGAAGGAGTGACCCCTAACGATTTCACCGTTAAATCCAAACGGCTAAAACCATCTTTGACAGTCGTATCCCTATAAACGATTTTATCCACAAAGAAATGGCCTGTAAAATGCATGGCCCCCACAACCCCATCGACGGTAAAATCTAAATTGCTCATAAAACCATACAAATTCTTGGCTAAATCATCATAACCCAATGCGGACAATACCTGATGGGCATCCATACTATGGGTATAACAGTTCCCCTTAATTTGGTTTTTGACCATTGATCCATTAAAAACTATGGGGTCCGCCGAGCCAATATCAAGCCTGCCGTTAGTGACCTTTACGGACACCTGATCCCAATGGATTAATGGAATCTGTACATAAAGTTCTTGGATATGAACCGCCCCTTCTTTCATGGTAGGAATATGCTTTATAGTTACCTCTTTAAGCACAAGTCCCTTTTCAATTGTCCCTTCATAACTACCAATAGTGACATCACAAAATGGAACATAAGATTTAATCATACAGGTCGTAGCTATTTTGGCCCCCCATGTTGTGGTCAAGAAAGCATACGACCCCACACATATAAGGATAGCCACCCAACAGGAAAGCATAAGCAATAACAAGAAAACATTTCTAAAAGAATTTCTTTTCATGGGAATTTACTTTAAAGAAGAAATAATTTCGATAATCCCTTTACGTACCATCATGACTCCAATGGCCGCAAGCAAAAGAGACATCACTTTAGATAAGGCCCTTGCGCCACTCGCCCCAAAAAGGCGAATGAGCTTATCAGAAAGCAAAAATACCATTGCTACGATGGCGATATTAGACAATACGGCAATCAAAGCAACCGGCCACCCAAATTGGTTAGTCAACATCAAGGCCATGGTCAAGACCGCAGGCCCTACGATCAAAGGCGTACCAATGGGTACTGCTCCTAAATCCATGGATTTAGGTCTTCTTGTCGATTGGTTTTGCCCTATCATATCTATCATTGATAGGCAAAAGAGGATGACACCGCCGGCAATCATGAAGTCTCCCATGCTGATGCCTAGAAAATTAAAAACAATTTTCCCTAAAAAAATAAAACTAATAGCAACTAAAGTGGCTGTAAAAAGTGACTGGCCAATTATTCTGCGTTTTTCAAAAGCAGATAATCCCTGGGTCAAGCCGGCAAAAATTGCCAGTATCCCCAAAGGATCCATTGCGAAAAACATCGGTATAAAGGCTAAAAGAATTTTATTGAGCATAAAAATTTTTCTTCCTTTTTAGTATAACATAAAAAAAGATAAACCCCGTTTACAATAAAGTTTAAACGGGGTTAAAAAAATAACCAAATTTTACATCACATCTGTTTAGTTTTAGCTGCCTGATCTGCAGCCACCTCGTCTTCCATGATTTTGGTGTATTTTGCTGGATCTTTATTAAAATCCTTCACGCACATGCTGCAGCAAAGATTATAGACCTTACCTTTATAAATCACTTTATGTGGGGCTCCCTTTTTACCGATTTCCTCATGGCTGATAGGGCAAATTTTATTAGGAACCTCAACGAGCTGGGTATTATTTCCAGAAAGCTTGACCTGAGCTGCACCTGATGGATCAGCTGCGTAAGATTTCGAAAAAATATAAACCATTAAAACCAACGCTAAAAATACTACCTTTTTCATACTTCCTCCTATGTTAAAAATCAATTGATTCCACTCAACTGATGTTTATAAAGCGCACTGCGGCGCTAGTTTATAACTTGCAAAGTCTTCTCTTTGTAATCCAGCCCATATGCACCGTTTCATTCGACATTCTCATGCGTGGCACAATCCCAAAGTAACTCGCTAACGCTTTATCATCTTTAAAATACTTAATATCACCGATCGTATTTAAAAATATAGACGTGCTCCTGTCTCTGATCCCGGTGATACTTGTTATATTCTTATGCCCGTCTAACTTTCTCCCCTTGTCTCCTACTGGACCCAGCCGCTTGTCCCAACAGGACAGTCGGGACTCCTTGTTATTAATGACGGATTTCAGTTATAACCGATTGTTCCTCAATAAACAATGGTTATTCTATCTGTGTATTTATCCTTAAAGCATTGCTTATGACGGAAACCGAACTAAAACTCATCGCTGCTCCGGCAATCATAGGGCTTAATAAAATGCCGAATACCGGGTACAAAGCACCAGCCGCAATAGGTATGCAAAGAATATTATAAACAAAGGCGAAGAACAAATTCTGTTTGATATTACGCATAACAGTTTTGCCCAAATGTAATGCCTGAACAATGCCGTTAATGTCCCCTTTAACCAAGGTGATCCCCGCGCTTTCAATGGCCACATCTGTGCCGGTCCCCATGGCTACCCCTACCTCAGCTTCGGCCAATGCTGGGGCATCATTAATACCATCGCCTGCCATTAGAACCTTTGCCCCTTGGGACTTAAATTTTTTAACAATGTCTATTTTGTCTTGCGGTTTAAGTTGTGCAAAAACCTGATCAATACCAAGTTCTCTGGCAATGGCTTGTGCTGTGGATTGATTATCCCCAGTGAGCATTGCCACCTTAAGCCCCATTGCATGCAAGTCCTTAATAGCTTTTGCGGCAGTTAATTTTATGGGGTCAGCGATGGCTACAATACCGACGGCTTTATTATTTAGTCCCACCCAAACAACAGTCTGTGCTTTGTTTTGCCATTCCTGTGCCTGTTGCTGCAGATCATCCGGGAAAATAATGCCTTTTTCATTTAAAAAATCAGGTTTGCCCAAGAACACGCTTTGATCATTTAATGTCCCCTGAATCCCGGCCCCCGTGATGGAAACAAAATTATTAATGGAATTCGCCATTATATTCTTAGATTTGGCGTAATCGACCACCGCTTTAGCTAAAGGATGTTCACTATGAACTTCTAAAGAAACAGAAATGGATAACAATTGTTGTTCACTATAATCTTGGGTAGACATTAAACCTGTAATTGTAGGTTTCCCAGCGGTTAACGTACCGGTCTTATCCATGAGCACATGAGTAACACTTTGGATCTTCTCAATGGTCTCGGCATTTTTAACTAATACCCCCATTTGCGCACCACGGCCGATACCTACCATAACGGACATGGGCGTTGCTAGCCCTAACGCGCATGGACAGGCAACGATTAAAACGGCAATAGCGTTGACCATCGCGTAGGCCAAGCGAGGTTCAGGGCCGATGGCCATCCATATAAGGAATGTAATAATACTGATAGCAATGACCCCAGGCACAAAATAACCGGACACTTGGTCCGCCAATTTCTGGATAGGCGCACGGCTGCGCTGGGCTTGGGCCACCATGTCCACAATTTGCGATAACAACGTTTCATGACCCACTCTTTGGGCGCGCATCACAAACGAACCGGTTTGATTGACCGTGGCTCCCGTAACCTTATCTCCCACTGTTTTGATAACCGGTATAGGTTCACCGGAAATCATAGACTCATCTATGGTACTACGGCCTTCCTCGATAGTGCCATCTACGGGAACTTTCTCACCTGGTTTAACTCTCAACAAATCGTCTTTATGAATTTGGTCAACCGACACTTCCTCTTCAATATTACCATTAATGCGATGCGCGTTTTTGGCGGCAAGCCCAAGCAAAGCTTTGATGGCCCGGCCTGTACGGCTATGAGCTTTGGCCTCAAGCCACTGGCCCAAGACCACCAGAACCGTGATGACACAGGCCGATTCAAAGTACAAGCTAAAATGCCCATTAGCTCTTATTGATGATGGGAAGATACCCGGAAACACAACAGCAATAAAACTGTAAACATACGCTGCGCCCACCCCTAAAGCAATCAACGTGAACATGTTCAATGATTTGTTTACTAATGATTGCCACGCTTTAACGAAAAGAAACCCTCCGCTAAAGAAAACCACGGCCGTAGCCAGTGCCAATTGCCACCACACAGAAATGCCCCTAGATACCGTTTGGTTTAAAGCAGGGATCATTTCATTAATGGCTAACCACACTACAGGGAGGGTCAAGGCAAGACCTATCCAAAACTTTAAGGACAATGATTGGATCAAGCGCTGCCCGGCACCATCTTCGACAGATGATACCAGCGGTTCAAGCGGCATACCGCACTTAGGGCAGTCCCCCGGAAGGTCCTGTTTGATTTCAGGATGCATGGGGCAAATGTATATCACAGGCCCATTTGGTTTTACCACAGGAATGGTGCCTTGATTTTGTTTAAGGAATTTTTCTCTGCAGTGTCGGCTGCAAAAATAAACATCCTGTCCGTCTTTTTTGACCTTCAAAGACGATCTGGTATCAACATCCATTCCACAAATAGGATCTTTAGGCATCCTTTTAAAATCCCTTTTATTGATGATGCTCAATATGATCTGCATCTGATGGAGCATCTGACGTATCAGCGGCTTTACTTGTATCTGGCTGTCCTTTTATAGCCCCCATCTTACCTCTTCCCATCATCGGACAGTTGGCCATCATACCTGCCATCATTTTTCGCGTACACCCCATATCCGTTTTAAGTTCAACTTCTTTAACAAGATTTAAATCTTTGTCATACTTCGACATCTTGTTAGCGGAAACAATAACGATACCACCATCAGAAGTAGCAACAACGGATTTTCCCATCATTTTCATCATCATGCCGTGCTGCATCCTCCCCATCATCCCTTTGCCCCCCATCATACCCATCATGCCGCCCTTACTGCCCATCATGTCTGTCTTATCTGCCTTTATTTCCTTACTCTTATCGTTCATTTGGGCCAAGGCCAATCCTGAGACGGTTAAAATGACAACTGCTGTGAAAACTGCGATACTTTTTTTCATATCCTGTCCCTTTCTTTTAATTGCAAATCTGTTGGTTCTTATCCTTTAATTGTATATCATAACGACAAAAAAGAATGATAAAGAGTTATTTTTGATTCCCTCCCTCCGGTGCAAACCCTCAACTTTTTCTTTGGCCGTTCCTTAGCCGGCATTTTTGGAATACTTTTCCGGATTCTTATTAAAATCTTTCTCACACATACCGCAGCACAAATTATAAATCTTACCTTTATAAGTCACCTTGAATGGCTTCATGCCGTTTTTCCCAATTTCCTCATGACTTATTGGACAAATCTTATTACCGACCTCTATGGCATTGATTTTTGCCTGTACAGGCAGTGTTTTCTGGGCCAAAGCTAAACCCGCCGTTCCCAGTAAAAAAATCCCTAAGGTTAATGAAATAATTCTGTTCATACGTTCTCTCCTGGTATTATCCTCACTTGATACACCTGTGAGGGCATTTCTGTTAGAATTAACATGTATTTTTGTAGGCAGACAGGGCCATTGATTATTTAAGTTTTCCTTTTAATTCAAAATTAGCCTTCCATATATAATAAATGGCCGGGTACACTAAAAGTCCAAGTATAAAAGACGTCACCAAGCCTCCTACCATAGGTGCGGCAATGCGTTTCATCACATCCGCCCCTGCTCCGGTTGACCACATGATAGGAAGCAGGCCGACAAAAGCAGCCATAACAGTCATCATTTTGGGGCGAAGGCGTCTTACAGACCCATGGACAATGGCATCCTCTAAATCCTTATGGGTATTCATGCGGTTTTGCCCAATGGCTTCTTTGTAAGCCAGTTCCATAAACAAAAGAAGCAGCACTCCGGTCTCCGCATCAAGTCCCATGAGCGCAATCATGCCCACCCATACAGCAATGGAAATGTTGTACCCTAAAGCCCATAAAAGCCATACGGCGCCGATCAATGAAAACGGCACAGACAAAAGCACGATGCCGGTCTGTACCATTGATCGAGTATTCATGTACAACAGCAATGAAATGATAAAAAGGGTCAGCGGCAAGACAACCTTCAACCGTTCACCTACACGGATCATATTTTCATATTGCCCGCTCCAAATGAGGCCGTACCCTTGAGGTAACTTCAATTCTTTGGCCACCTTGGCCTTAGCTTCATCAACATAGGTGCCGATATCACGCCCTGCCACGTCTACATACACGTAACCGGCCAACTGGCCGTTTTCGTTACGGATCATCCCAGGCCCCGAACGCATGACAATATCGGCGATCTGCGCCAAAGGAATTTGTTCACCCGAGGGGGTCGCGACCAGAACCCGTTTAAGTTTTTCCACATTATCACGCAAGTCCCTTGGATAACGTACGTTCACTGGATAACGCTCAGGCCCTTCAATAGTGGTAGTGATATTTTCCCCTCCTATTGCCGATAGAATGGTCATTTGCGCATCATCAACGGTCAAGCCGTAACGGGCCAGTTGGTCGCGTTTCAAATCAAAATCCAGGAAATAACCACCGACCGTGCGTTCGGCAAATACGCTGCGTGAGCCAGACACGTCTTTAAGGATCCTTTCCAAACGTATACCAATGTCTTCAATTGTCTTTAAATCTGGCCCTAGAATTTTAATACCGACCGGCGTACGCACGCCGGTCGAAAGCATATCGATACGGTTCTTGATAGGCATCGTCCAGGCATTGGTAGTTCCGGGGATCTGAAGGCCCTTGTCCATTTGATCGACGAGCTGGCCGTGGGAAATATGATCCGGCCAGAAAACCTGGAACGGCCCTTGCATCAATCTCGGCAAAAATGAATACCATCGTTTGAGTTTAGGCCACTGATTTTCAGGTTTAAGCTGAACAACTGTTTCCCCCATGGAAAAAGGGGCCGGGTCAGTCGAACTTTCCATACGTCCGGCCTTGCCGAAAACTTGCTTGACTTCGGGAAAACTTTTGAGAATCTGATCCTGCGTTTGCAAGAGCTTTTGCGCTTCCGTCACGGAAATACCCGGTAAAGTGGTAGGCATATATAATATGTCCCCTTCCCACAGAGGCGGCATGAACTCCGACCCTAATTTCAAGAAAACCGGCACGGTGACCAGCATTAAAACAATGGCGGCCAAGATGACCCTTTTCGGATATCTTAAAACAAAACGGCACACTGGCTCATATAGCTGAAAAAGCCGCCGACTGACCGGATGTTGTTCCTCGGGATAATATTGGCCGACCAAAAGCACATTGGCCGTTTTAGTTACCCATGGCCAGCGGAATTTAAACGGCCGCACCCGCAGCAGCAACATACGGATGGCCGGATTAAGGATCACTACCAAAATGGCCGCAATGGCCATAACAAAGGTCTTGGACCACGCCAACGGTCTGAATAAACGCCCTTCCTGATCGACGAGAGTAAAAATCGGCAAAAATGAAACAGCGATGACCAAAAGCGAAAAAAAGACCGCGGGCCCGACTTCCTTAAGTGCTTTTATGCAGACCGCACGGTGGTCTTCCCTGCGTCCGGCCTTATGCCAATATTCCAGATGTTTATAAACGTTTTCCATCTGCACGATCGCGCCATCGACCAAAACCCCGATAGAAATGGCAATTCCCGACAAAGACATGATGTTGGAGGTCAACTTCATCCCAAACAGAGGGACAAACGATAATAAAACCGCGATAGGAATCGTGATGATAGGTATGACCGCAGAGGGGAAATGCCACAAAAACACCAAAATGACCAAACTGACAATGATGATTTCTTCTATCAATTGATGTTTAAGGTTATCTATGGCCCGCAGAATCAAATCCGAACGGTCATAGGTTACTTTGATCTTGACCCCTGGGGGCAAAGAAGGCCCAATTTCCTTCAATTTGGCCTTGACCCTATTGATCACATTCAAGGCGTTCTCGCCAAAACGCATAATGACCGTGCCTCCTACGGCATCACCGGTGCCGTCAATATCCATAATTCCACGCCGGATTTCAGGGCCTATAACAACGGTCCCCAAATTTTTAATTAAAATAGGGATGCCATTGGCATCAACACCGACAACGATATTTTCCAAATCCGCGATGGATTTGACATACCCGTGACCGCGCACCATGTACTCGGCGCCGGAAAATTCTACCAGCCTACCGCCGACTTCCTCATTACCTTTACGCACCGCCTCAATGACTTTAGGTAAAGAAATTTTATAGGCTAACAATTTATTAGGATCAACGGTGATTTGATATTGTTTGACAAACCCTCCCAAGGATGCCACTTCCGCAACTCCTGGGACGCTTTGCAAATAATAGCGCAAATACCAATCCTGGTAACTGCGCAGTTCCTGCAGGCTATGTTTACCGGTTTTATCGATAAGGGCATACTGAAACACCCAACCCACTCCGGTCGCATCAGGCCCCAACTCGGTTTTGACCCCCTGGGGAAGTTGGGGTAAAATTTTACTCAAATATTCCAATACACGGCTACGCGCCCAGTAAATGTCCGTGCCATCTTTAAAAATGACATACACATAAGAGAAACCAAAATCAGAAAATCCCCGGACCGCTTTGACACCGGGAACACCCAAGAGTGAAGAAACAATCGGGTATGTGACCTGGTCCTCGATAATATCCGGGCTACGATCCCATCGTGAGTAAACAATCACCTGAGTGTCCGATAAATCCGGAATGGCATCAAGAGGAATATTCTTTGCTGACCATATCGAGGCCACAATAGCCATTGTGACAAAAATAAGCACAAGAAACTTATTACGCACAGAAAAATCAATAAGTTTTTCAATCCATGTTTCCTTAACAGTATTATTGGTCATGGGTATTTCCTCCTGAATCAAATTCTTCCATCGCGGCCTTCAAACGGCTTTCTGAATCAATAAGAAAATTACCGCTGGTAACGACCGTCTCACCTTCTTTAAGGCCAGACTTAATTTCAAAGAACCCCTTGGCTTCAGTCCCCAGTGTCACTTTCCTGGGCTGAAAAATGCCGTTACCTTTATCAACAAATACAATATCTTGAGTCCCCGTATGAAATACTGCCTCCTGCGGTACAGCTAGGACTTTTCCTAAATCAACATCCATCTGTGCGTTGACATACATGTCCGGCTTCAGTACACCTTTAGCGTCTTTGACCAAAATACGCACACGTATTGTGCGCGTATTTTCATCAACCATCGGGTCTACAGCCCGCACCACACCTTCAAAGGTCTCTTGCGTAAACGATGGTACCTCTACCTTGACCGGTGTCCCCACATCAATATAGGGAATTTCATATTGGTAAATATAGGCGTACACCCACACTGGCCCTGTTTCATCCAAAAGCAAACTATGGTCCAGTTCATTCTTTTGCGCCAATTCTTCAATGAGCCCGTCATTCAATCCCATATGGACCAGCCTCATGTGTACAGCTGCAACAACCTCTTTAGCTTGCTCTACGACTTCAGGAATATTGCTAGATACAGCTCTTTTGAAGGCCACAATGGCCTGCAGGTATTCGGCCTCGGTCTGATAAAGTTCCCTGTCATGGGCCACAGTCCCAAAAGCGCGGATCGTCTTAGTTAAATTACGAATACCTACCTTTTGGATTTTGATACCTATCAAGTGCTGTTTGGGAGCATCCAAAGATATGGCCACATGTCCTTCCACGGCCTCCCCATCTTCGATTTTCGCCTGCTCATAAACGGGGATTAAATCCATGCCCATCGGTGATTTTCCCGGTCCCGACGCTTTGTATCCCGGGATCATAGGATCAGTCCAATAAAGGATCTTTTTCTGCGTATTCTTGGTTTTCCCGGCAGTCGCGAGGTTTTCTCCCGGTTCAGGCGCAGTTTCCCTTTTTACCAATTTCATATTACAAATCGGACAATTACCTGGTTTATTGCTGGTGTAATTGGGATGCATGGGGCAATAATACACATCCTTGCTGTATTCATGATGGTGTTGATTGCGATCTTTAGGCCATAAAATAATCCCGCCAACAATACATATCGCTGATGCCATTATCATCAATATGCTTTTCTTGGATAGTTTCATATTTGTTCTCCTGGAATTAAATCTGTTCCCACTTCTCTGTGTAATGCCGCCAGTTCTTTTAAGGCATTAGCCAATGCTTCATAATAGGTAATCTGAATATTAAAAAGATTAATCCGACTGGACACAAAATTCACCACATCCGTACGCCCTGCTTCATAACCGGCCTCATCCGATCTGGTCATTATTTGGGCCTGCGGGATAAGCGCATTTTCATACAAAGAAACTGTTTTTTGTGCCGTGACAAAGCGGTAATAAGCGGCCTTGACTTCATAGTCCGTGGAATTTTGCGTTTGTTTAAGCTGTTGCCGGGCCGCCTCTAAATTAGCATGGGCCTCCTCGATGGCTGAACCTATGCGATTTTGCCAAATCGGTAATGTGATTGTTACCGGAATCATCCATACATCCCTGCCAGCATCGGGAGAAGTCGAGTCCCCAACTCCAATACGGCTATATTGAAAGCCTATACTAAAATCCGGGGCATTTTCCAATTTGGCTAAATTAAAAGCGTATTCGCTCTTTTGGGCCATAGCTTCTGATTCTTTTAATTGTGGCTGGTTGTCACGTGCTCGATTTTGGACATCATCCAGCGAAAAATTGACCGATGGCAAATGTAAATCCAACGTCTTCACTTCAACAGGGGAAGGGCGGTTGAGAAACGACTGTAACAGGGCTTCTAATGTGTCATGCTTTTGTTCAAGCACAAAAAGCCTCTCGATAGTGTCCGAAATAGACATTTGAATTTTGATCAATTCACTCTGGCCGATTTTATTGGCCTCATAACGTGCCTGCAGGGCCGCCTCCTCTTCCTTTAGCGCATTTTTGATTTCTTTAACTAAAACTGTGGTCTTTTGTGTGGTCACCAGATCGTAGTAGGCCTCAGAGACTTTAAATATGATCTCCTGTTTAACAGCATTCATTCTGGATTGAGCGGCCATAGCTTCAGCTTTAGCCACATGACGCCGCCCCACCAGCTTGCCGGGAAAAGGGATCATTTGCTCGAATTCATAACTATTTTTTATCGGACCGTTACGAGTCTCTATCATCGATGGACCCATAATAGAATAGCCGGCCGTTGGATTGGGTAACGCCGAGGCCTGCGGCACACGCCTTTGGGCAGCTTTCCATTCATTACGGGCAGCCTTTAATTCCGGATTGTTGTTTAAAGCTTCCTCGACTAAATCCCGCAGTTCATCTGTCTTCGGTGGTAGCGACAATTGTTCCGCCCTAACCAAAGGTTGCCAGGTTATTGCCAATATAAAATATAGAATTAAGATTGGTCGTTTCATAAGTTTATAAAATATCCTCTCCTGGTTCTTAGAAAATAAAATATTACACCTTTACTGTAGACACGAAAGGCGCTGCTAATTTCAAAAAGAGATTAGATGCGTAAACTGAAGGTTCTAAGGTAAAGTGGAACGAGGCTTGCGCCTAATGGCGGACTGCCCCGAGGGTAGGACACAACAGAAGAAGGTAAAAGACTAATTGTGTACTTATCAAAAGTAATCTGTACTGGCAAGAAAACAGACGCCGCGGCAGATGAGGTAATGGTCTGACTGTGTGAGGCGTCCGCAACGGTTATATGAGACTGACAGGATCCTGCTGCCGTGGAAGAACTGCCAGCCGAATTCTGATCATGGCAATGGCTGCAACCAGAAACTTTATGGAAATGTGATATTACTGCAGGCGCAACGCAACAACAAATGACTGTCGCGACGCTCAAGCAAACGGTCAATAAAGAAATAACAAAAATTTTAAAAATCTTTGCCATATGTTTAGAGTTTACCATATGATTAAGAAAAGTCGAATGTTTTTAATCCTCCGCTGAAAAATATAGAGCCAAGCTACGAACGTTCCTTAAATAAGGACGTTAATAATCGTAAAAGGTTACGATACTTCAAAAAATTATTTTAGGAACGTGCTGTACAGGGGCAATGGGGGGCTAAAGATACGCTACCGCTACTACGTTCCTTCTGAAGCCATTGGTCCCGCTGATTACACGTACAAATAGCATCATCTAATTTAGATTTCTGCGCTTCTGGAACCTGGGTTCGAAGGTCCTGAAGAACCTCTTTTTGATAAGCATTTAAATACTCAAACTTGGCAAGATAAATCTTTTGCTCTTGAGCGGGCAGTTTAGCTATGGAATCCAAAGATGTTCCTGCCTCATAAAGCATGGCCTTAAGGGTCTGGGTATCGATATGGCCGTCTTTATTAAACCTATCAATCAGCTCTTTTGAACGTCTTTCGGAATATACAATTCTTAACTCCATCTGGCCCTCGGTATTCATGGTCAAAAAATATTTGATCCTCTCGGTCATGAGTTTTACCAAATATAAAGGCTCCCCTGGGACACTGCTGGCGGACACATTAATAGTCCCCCAGGCGACAAAGACAATGGCCAAGGTTAAAGCGAATCCCTGCGCCCAAGAGATTGAAGGGAAGAAAAACAACCTGTCGAACCTTGCTGAAAACGACCGTTCCTTTTGCCTTTGCACTGCTTCTCCCACCTTGATCAGGCAAGAAATGACCTTCTGATCCGAAATTTTTAAAGGTGTCACATCCCTTACCTTTTGTACCACAGAAAGAAGTCCCCTCAATTCCTTGGCGTTGTTAGGATACTGACGAATGACTTCTTCTACAGGAACACCGCTTAATACCTTATCGAAGCACTCATCGAATATGTCCTCTATTGCTCTATTATTCATACTTAACGTCCTTTTTAAGACATAAATATGACTCTGATCCACCAGAGATTCCCTTAAAACCATTTCGGTTTTAAGAGAATCTCATTACCCTAAATTACATAAACTGGCTATTTTATTTCAAAGTTAAAACACCATCTCCATAAGCAACGGCCACAACATCTTGCCCCGCCTGTAATGTACCCGTTTGATCAATACGTACTGTCTCATATTGAGGGGTGTCGTTGTCTTTAATGACCAACAGATTCTTTGAAGCATTGACAGATTCAATCTTTCCGACAATAGTCCTGACCTTGATTCCAGCGGCCTTATTGTAGGTTTCAGCAAAACTCAAAGTGCTGAAAGTGATGAACCCTAAACCGATGAGTACTAACATTATTTTTTTCATGGCATCCTCGCTTTTTTTATTGATTCCCCCATTGGAATCAAAATGGAAAATGTTCACCAACATAGACGAAACGAATGACGAAAGGTTACGATATTTTTAAAGCCCTGATATCTTTCTTCAGGTGTTCTTTTAACCCAGCCACCGCGCGAAACTGAAGGACCTTCACGGCCCCAGTCGACCTGTGCATGATTTGGGCTGTTTCCTCCAAAGAGTGACCGCTTAAGAACCTCAATGAGATTACTTCCTGCTGCTCATCAGTCAAAGCCGTGAGCATTTGCTTTATCTCATCGGCTGAAAAACCTCCTCTATGGTCCTCTGTGTGTACCGTAATACTGTCATACTCCATTCCATCCAGGGGTGAAGATTTCTCTCTATCCATCTTGCGGTAATAATCAATAAGCAGATTACGCGCTATCCTAAACAACCATGCCGGGAAATTGCCCGTTTGATTCTTAATGGAAGTTACCATACGTACAAACACCTCACTAGTTAAATCCTCTGCATCCTCCCGGTTACGTGTACGATAAGATAGGAACCGTAACACAGAAGGATAATACTCTTTAACCAACTGACCGATGGCACCTTCATCCATTCGACGGGCTTGTTCTACAATGGTAATTAAGCTTTCTGGATTTTTAAGTTCTTCCATTTATTTTCTCTTCACATTAGATAAAATAATTAATTTTGTTTGAAACCATTGAATCCATCATCTTGACTTCAATTAAAGAACCAGATAAAAAAAGACCACTCTTTTTATTTAGAAAAAAACAATCATCTAAATAAAAAATTAAGGTAACCTATACGTGGATTTTGGATTAAAGGCGTAGACTGTGGGTCTGAAGGTAAAGCGGGACGAGCTGAGATTGAGACAAGAAGATGCCCCCATACGCAGTCCATACTAAAACAGAAACTTGATGAACACCTCTCTCAAAGGCAACAATTGCCTGAAGTAGGCGGACAAAATTATATAAAGGAGGCTCTGCAGTGCTAGATAACTGGACTCTATCAGCTATGGGAGCCTGCAAAAAACAATACCCATGATGAGTCTTCTGAGAAGATGAACCCTTCTGGCAGGGATCAGAAGCCATCTTACCCCTATTCTTAAGAGAAGACAGATGAACCGCTTGCATCGCGCAGCAACACAGAACGGTAGATAGAGTAAAGGCAGCTATGATACTTAACGCAATGAGGGGTTTAAAAATCTTACGCATTCTATAAATCTTTTTTCTCCTGCGCTCTTTAATTATATGTTACAAGATGATTTTAAAACATATCGGATATCTTTTCAATACGCAAGAACTCATAAAGAATACGTAATAATACGTAATAACACGCAATTAACCTACCCACATTATTTCTGAAGGCTTGAAATGCGTCTCTAGAATCCATGGAAACACGTACAAGACTGAAAGTAAAATAATTCTTTCTTGTTTATTCCATCTTGTATTCTTATAATTATTAATAAATTTATGCCTGAAGATACTTCCAACGAAAATCAATCTTTAAACTTGCCTAAACAATCTATGGAAATACTCAGCCATAGTGCCGCTGGCCGTGTACATGCACCCAGGCAAATCGGCCTGTCTAGTTCTCTCAATGAAATCCTTGCGTTTGCCAGGAAAGAAGATGCCAGCGACGTCCATTTATCAGCCCAAAACCCTGCATATTTTAGGAAATTCGGCCGACTTACTAGCATGACTTCCGATATCTTAAGCGCTCAACACATACTTTCTCTTTTGATGGAAGCTCTGCCTTCGGAAACTATTAAAAAATTTAAAAAAACCGGTGACCTTGAATATGTCCATACCATTCATGGATATGGTCGTTTTCGTATGGTCATTATGAAACAGAGAACTGGTCTGGAATTAGTCGTACGGCTAATTTCTATGGAAATTCCAAGGTTTGCTGCCACTGGTATGCCTACCTCATGCGCCAGTTTAATTAAATGGTCACAGGGCATAGTTTTAGTTACAGGCCCGGCCGGTTGCGGTAAAACTACTACTCTCTCCACGCTTATAGAAATGATTAACCAGCGCCGCTATGAACATATTGTTACCATAGAAGACCCTATAGAAATTGTTTATGAACCCGAATTATGTAAAATCACCCAACGACAGGTGAATATGCATACCCTTTCCCAAGCCAATGCTTTACGTGCGGCTCTACGAGAAGATCCTGATATTTTAGTGGTGGGAGAACTTAAAGATTTATCGACTGTCCAGCTAGCCATTGCCGCGGCAGAAACCGGACATTTGGTCTTCGCGACCATGAATACAGTCAACGCTGTACAAACAATTTCGCGTTTAATTGATTCTTTTCCATTAGAGGAGCAACAAGTTGTCTGTAATTTGATCTCAGAATCCTTACGCGGAGTGATCTGCCAGCAATTGATTCCTAAAAAAGACGGTAGTGGAATGGTGGCAGCATATGAAGTTCTTCTTAATATTCCCGCTGTGGCTAACCACATTCGCAAAGGAACGATTGTTCAAATTGAAAATGCAATTATAACCAGCAGGTCTTTAGGTATGGTTCTTATGAGCCATTCACTCAATACCCTGGCAGCTAACGGCATTATTTCTGAAGAAGAAGTCCGTGAACGTTCTATTAATGATATGACGTATTAATTAAATAAAAACTATGGCAGAAATAGACGATTTTTTTGAGACTTTAATTAAAAAGAACGGCTCTGACTTACACGTGGAAGAGGGGCAAAGACCAAAAATCCGCGTTAATGGACAATTGACGGAAATCAGTGATCAGGTATTGACTAGACAGAATATCTTCTCTCTGCTCTCAAGTATTGTTCCAAAAGAACGATGGCGCCACTTTCAGGCCCAGGGTGACTTGGATTTCGCTTATGCCCTGGGACAAATACGTTTTCGTTGTAATTATTACCACCACTTCTTTGGTCTTGGAGCCGTATTTCGTCTCATACCTTCTAAAATACTTTCCATTGAAGAATTAGGTATCCCCTCTTGTGTCAAAAATTTTGCCCATTGGCGTTCAGGATTAGTGCTGGTAACAGGGCCCACGGGAAGCGGAAAATCTACAACTCTAGCGGCTATTATTGATTATATTAACACTAATTTTACCTATAAAATTATTACGATTGAAGACCCGGTAGAATTTATGCATTACCGAAAAAAGTCCCTGATTTGTCATCGCGAAGTCGGTGAAGACACTATTTCTTTTGCCAGCGGGTTGCGTTCAACTATTAAAAGCGATGTCAACATTATTCTCGTTGGTGAAATGCGTGATTTAGAAACCATGGAACTGGCCTTAAGGGCCAGCGAAATGGGGATTTTGGTATTGAGCACCTTACACACCAGTTCTGCAACCAAAACTGTGGACAGAATTATCGATACCTTCCCTTCTAACCGTAAAAATCAGATCCGAACCATACTGGCCAACAACCTTAAAGCTGTCATTACCCAAGATTTAATTCCAAGTATTGATTTAACCCGGCGTTACGCCGCTTTTGAAGTGCTCCTTAGGAGCCAGGCATTAGGTAAAATCATCTACACCGGGGAAACTTTCCGCTTAAACAGTGAAATACAGACAAATCGTTCTTCGGGTATGGTATTAATGGACGATTCTTTAATGAAATTATTTGAGGAAGGGAAAATAAGCAAGGAAGAGGCCCACTTAAGGTCAACAGAAAGATCCAAATTTGATTAATCAAATACAACCGTTTTATTACCGTAACAAAGAATTTTTTTATCTAAATGCCATCGTACGGCACGGCTTAAAACAACTTTTTCCAAATCTTCCCCCTTACATACCAAATCTTCCAAAGAATCCCGATGACTGATGCGTACGGTGTCCTGTTCAATAATCGGTCCTTCATCCAAATTTTCCGTCACATAGTGGCTGGTAGCACCGATAAGCTTGACCCCCTTTTGGTAAGCCTGCAAATAGGGGCTCTTACCTGCAAAAGCCGGTAAGAAAGAATGGTGGATATTAATAATCCGATTTTGATAGGCATCGACAAAACCAGCTGTCAGGATTTGATGGTAACGGGCCAAAACAACCAAATCAATTTTCTCTTGTTCTAAAATATCTATCTGTTTTTTCTCTTGGACCAATTTATTTTCATGCAAAATAGCAAACTCGCTAAATTTAATTCCAAAATCTTTAGCTAATCTGGCAGCATCGGAATGATTGCTGATAATCACAGGGATTTCACAAGCCAATTGGCCGGATCTATAACGGTAAAGCAAATCATAGAGGCAATGCAAATGCTTACTGACAAAAACAGCCACACGTATCTTCTGGTCTGAAAAATGCAACTGCCAAGTCATGCGAAATCTTATAGCAATCGGAATGAAGGCCTCAGTAATTTTTTCGCGTTTGATATCAAAAACCTCCAATGACCATTCAATACGCATAAAAAAAGTGTTGCTTTGTTCATCAATATGCTGGTCGGCATGAATGATGTTACCGCTGTTGTCAGCGATAAAACCAGTCACAGCAGCAGTAATTCCTTTACTGTCCGGACAGGAAATTAATAATATAGCGCGGTTCATACTAGACGGTCGACCGAGTCTCTATTTGTGGGCCAGCCTCTACCAGAGCTTTGCCCTCGATGGTATCAGTAAAAATCTTAAAATTCTCAATAAACATCCCTGCCAATTTACGGGCCGCTTGATCATAAGCATTTTTATCTGCCCACAAATTACGGGGGTTCAGAATTCGTGGATCAACCCCAGGAACGGCTTTGGGAATCTGTAGATTAAAAACTGGCAAATTCTCGAATTGGGCTTTGTCTAACCCCCCCTCCAAGATCGCATCTACCGTTAAACGGTTTTCTTTTAACGGCATACGGTATCCAATACCATAGGGGCCAGCAATCCAACCGGTATTAATCAAATAAGCAGAAGCATCATGTTCCTGCATTTTCTTGGCCAAAATTTCTGCATATTTTGTCGGATGAACCATCAAAAAAGCCTTGCCAAAACACGCCGAGAATGTCGCTGTGGGGTCCTTGACTCCCAGCTCAGTTCCCGCAACCTTGGCCGTATACCCACTCAGGTAGTGGTACATGGCCTGTTCTTTGGTAAGTTTTGCAACCGGCGGCAAAACCCCATAGGCATCGCAGGCCAGAAAAATAATTTTCGAAGGATGGGTACCTTTAGACAAAGGCTTGACGATATTCTCAATATGATCTATGGGATAAGAAACCCGCGTATTCTCGGTCTTCTTCTTGGAAGCAAAATCAACATAGCCTTTGGCGTCTATGTCACAGCCCCC
>JAJXTI010000109.1 GCA_021783915.1 bacterium | reverse complement strand
GGTGAAATCAAACAGCTCACGCCTGAGATTATGACCATGGCCACCGGGACATCGAATGTCCAAGTTGCCAGGGGAGGCATGATCACGAAGCTAGATGCCATTGAAATCGTCAGCCACGCGAAAATTCCCTGCGTCATCACGGCGGGAAATACACATAACGTCCTGGTGCGGTTGGTGGATGGTGAGAAGTTGGGGACCTTGTTCCATGAGAAAGAGAAAAAAATTGCGGCGCACAAGCATTGGATTCGTTTTGTTGCTACATCCAAAGGGAACCTGCATGCGGATGAAGGCGCCCGAAAAGCGCTTTTAGAAGGAAAAAGTCTCCTTCTTCCGGGTGTCAAACATTTTGACGGACATTTTAAAAAAGGAGATGTGGTTTGTGTTAAAGACGCACAGGGTAAAATCCTTGCTAAGGGCATTGTTAATTATTCCGTCACTGATTTGCTTAAGATTGACGATAAAAAAGGCAAAGAGGAAGTCATCCACAGGGACCATTTAATTTTGATACAGGGGTAAGCCATGAATTTAGAAAAACAAATTTTAAAGATGGCCCAGGCTGCCAGGGCGGCCAGTTACGAAATGGCCTTGCTCACGACCCATGAAAAAAATGTGGCCCTTAAAGCCATAGCCCGCGCTCTGGTCAGGAACCAGGAGTATCTGATTAAAGAAAATTTCAAAGACCTTAAAACTGCACAAACCGCCGGGTACAGCATGGCCCTGGTGGATCGTCTGCGGCTCAACCCTAAAAGGATTCAGGCCATGGCGGACTCTTTATCGGAAACTGCCGGCCTTAAGGATCCCGTCGGAGAGGTTTTAGAGACCATCAAACGCCCTAACGGCCTTGTTATTAAAAAGGTGCGGGTTCCTTTGGGGGTGGTGGGTATCATTTATGAATCGCGTCCGAACGTGACCAGTGATTGTGCGGCCTTGTGTTTAAAATCCGGTAATGCCGCCATCTTTAAAGGCGGTAAAGAGGCCGTCCATTCCAATAAAGCCATCTTTAAGATTTTAAAAGCAGTATTAACTAAAACCAAGATCCCTTTAGAGGCCCTGCAGTTGATTGAATCGACCGACCGTCAGGCCGTGCAGGAACTTCTTAAACACGACGGTCTTTTGGATGTCATTGTTCCCCGCGGCGGGGAGGAATTGATCCGTTTTGTGGCCGAATATTCTAAAATCCCTGTGATTAAACATTTCAAGGGTATTTGCCATGTTTACGTCAGCAAGAATGCCGACTTAGGAATGGCCCATGCCATCAGCATGAACGCCAAGGTCCAAAAGCCGGGCGTGTGTAATGCCATGGAAACCCTTTTGGTCGACAAGGCCGTGGCCAGGAAATTTCTGCCGTCGATGATTGCCGATCTGCAAAACAAAGGGTGTGAAGTCCGCGGTGATGAACAAACGCGTGCCATTGTTACAAAGGGCGTAAATAAAACCGTCGAAGAAGACTGGCGTACGGAATATCTGGGCCTTATTCTCTCCGTAAAGGTTGTCGATGGATTAAAAGAGGCCATTGACCATATCAATACTTACAGTTCTCACCATTCGGATTCTATCGTGACCAAAAATAAAAAAGAAGCCCAGCGGTTTCTGGATGAAGTCGATTCAGCTTGCGTTTATGTGAATGCCTCAACTCGTTTTACCGATGGCTATGAGTTCGGTTTTGGTTCCGAGGTGGGTATCAGCACGGACAAGTTGCACGTACGCGGGCCCATGGCGCTTGACGGCCTGACTTCCTATAAGTATAAAATCTATGGAAACGGACAGATTCGTCAATGAAACGTATCGGTATTTTAGGCGGTAGTTTTGATCCCATTCATTTTGGCCATTTGTTGATGGCCCAGAGCGCTGCAGAAGCATTGAAGCTGGATTGTGTGTTTTTTGTACCGGCATTCCGTTCGCCGTTTAAGGCAGACCACCCTCTGCCTTCTTCGGCCAAACGCTTAAGCATGGTCAAAATGGCCATTAAAGGCAATAAAATTTTTGCCGTTTATGACGGGGAACTTCGCCGAGCAGGCGTCTCTTACACCGTCGACACACTAAAAGAGTTTAAGGTCTTATATCCTCAAGCTAAATTTTATTTGTTAATGGGAGCGGACAGCTTAAAGCAGTTTCATTGTTGGAAGGATCCCCAAGAGATTTTACGCCTGGCCAGTTTGGTTGTATTAAACCGGCCTGGTTTTGATAAGAATTATCCCAAACGTTGGCCTTATTTGAAAGTCAATATGCCTGCGGTGGATATTTCTTCCAGCGACATCCGTCAGCGCTTAAGAAACAAAAATTCAATCTGGTATTTGACGTTTACAAGCGTCATTCATTATATTAACCGTCATCGTTTATATTTGAAATAGGAGCCCCCGCCAGTGGCGGGATCCATGTTTAGAGAAAGGTATGTTTTATGGGTGACATCAGAAGTGAAATCAAATTTGGGACAGATGGTTGGCGTGCGGTCATTTCCGACACTTTTACTTTTAGAAATGTCCGTATCGTTGCGCAAGCAGTGGCCGATTGGGTCAATAAAAACAGCCCTCAATTTTTAGTAAAATCGGCGTCCGTCGGCTATGACAACCGATTCCTCTCCGGCGAATATGCCCAAGCCATGGCCGAAGTTTTTGCTGCCAACGGCATTAAGGCCTATTTGTCCGATACGTCTCTGCCCACCCCCGCTTTAAGTTATGGGGTGGTGTGTCTTTCGAATGTGTGTGGCATCATGATTACCGCCTCGCACAACCCGGCCAAATTCAACGGCGTCAAGATTAAAACAGCCCAGGGTGGGGCCGCGCCTAAAGACATTACCAATGTGGTGGAAAGTTATTTGGGGCAAAGCGAGGTCAAACGTTTGAATTTTACCGACGCCAAAGCCCAGGGCATGATCGAGGTGTGTGATTTTAAGAAAGCTTATGTAAAATTTATCCGTGGCTATTTGAACCTCAAGAAAATTAAGACCGCCAAATATAAAGTGCTCGCCGACATCATGCACGGCAGTGGGCGGGATCTGATGCGCAAAATTCTAAAAGGGACAAACATTAAATTGACCCTTATGCGTGAAGACGTCAACCCTGGTTTTGACGGCAGCAAACCGGAACCCATCCCCGAATGTTTACAAGGCATCATGGGCCGGATGAAAAAAGAGAGATTTGATTTCGGCCACGTGCTCGATGGCGATGCCGACCGCATCGCGGCGGTCATGTCCGGCGGTGAGTTTGTGTCCCCGCAAAAGATTTTGGGCCTGTTGGTTTTGCATCTGGTACGCAACCGTAAGGTCGAAGGAGGTATCGTCAAGACGCTGTGCGGGACCACCATGTATGACCACATTGCCAAGAAATTAGGCCGTAAATTGTATGAAACACCGGTGGGTTTTAAGTACATCTCTGATTTGATGCTGACCCAAAAGATTGTCGCCGGTGGCGAAGAGGCCGGCGGTATGGGGTTGCCCAATTATATCCCCGAGCGCGACGGGACCCTGGCCGGGCTTTTATTGCTAGAGATGATGGTTTATAACAAAAGAAATTTTAAACAGCTCGTCCAGGACATGGAAAAAGAATTCGGCCGTTATTATTATCAGCGCCTAGATTATGCAATGGACGCCAAGAAGGTCGACTTAAACAAGCTCAAAACCATCACTGAGATCCTGGGACAGAAAGTCGTTGACGTCAAAGATTTCGACGGGGTCAAACTTACCTGTGCCAATGAAGACTGGCTGATGTTCCGCCCCTCGGGTACAGAGCCCCTGGTGCGTATTTATTCGGAGGCCAAATCTTTGAAACGGGCCAAAGATATTTTGGAATTCGGACGTCAGTTAATTGATTCGAAATAATGATTTACTACTTTACCTATTTCTTTACAAAGTTTTTGAGCTTTTTATTTTTTCCCCGTACGGTTAAAGGCTGGGAAAATGTGCCTGTCCAAGGCGCTTATATTTTGGCCTGCAACCATATCAGCAATCTTGACCCTGTGATTATGGGGATTTCCACGCCTCGAAGGCTTCATTTTATGGCCAAAATCGAGCTTTTTAAGAACCCTCTGGTTGGCTGGTGGCTCAAACAGCTTTGGGCTTTCCCTATTAAACGCGGGGAAGCGGATTTCGGCGCGCTCAAAGAATCATTGAAATACCTTAAAAAAGGCGATCCGGTGCTGGTTTTTCCTGAAGGCACGCGGCGGACAGGGGACAAATCCGTAAAACCGCAGCCTGGTTCAGGGTTTCTGGCCCTTAAGTCCGGCGCTGTGGTGGTGCCGGTTTGTATCAAAGGTTCTGATGCGGTCATGCCCCCGGGCAGTAGGTTTTTTCAGCGCCATCCTGTGGCCGTCACTTACGGTCGGCCATTTTTAGTCCTTGAATGTCCTTCCTACGAAGCTGCTTCTCAAAAAATTCTGGAAGAAATTTATAAATTAGCCTGACACCTGACATGGGGAATAGTATGTATTGATAAATAATCAATATTTATTATTTTTTAATAAATAATAAAATTTGTTTTTTGCCGGGCAGGTCAAGGGCAGAGGTGGTTATTTAAGTGGCCGTGGAACATGGGTAGGGTTTACGTATCTTGCGGAAAAACTTGAAGACATGGAGCAAGCGGAAAAATTTGTTGAGATGATGTCCAAGGAATCAAACGGAGTCAGCGTTCAAGGCCATACAAAAGAGAAAGACGCCACCCTTGCCGCAGTGCTTTTGGCTGAAATAGCGGTTTATGCCAAATCTCAAAACACGACTATTTTTGAATTGTTAGATAAAATCTATGCGCAGATAGGTTATTACGCCACTGCCAATCAACCTTTACCGATGGTTGGTTCATTCGAAAAGGCAGCTGGAATCTCGGAAAAGATCATCCAAAAATCTCAGGAATGGAGTCGTTTAGCCAACCAGCGTGCGGGGACGGACAATCCTTTTATGATTGCCGGCAAAAAAAGTCATTGGTGCGGTGGAGTTTGCATCAGGACATATTGATAAAAATCATTACGAAGGAGCGCCCGATGAAGGCGTCCATTTTTTTGAAGATGAGACCATGAGTTCTAGGGACAATTTTACTAATAGCCGTAATTACCTTACGATACGAACTTCGGGGTACATCACAGGCTATTCGTTTCTATACTCAAATATTTTCAAAAGATGTAACTCCTGATAAGGAAAACTGCTAATTATCACGAAGTTGAACGGATAGCGCTTGAGGCTCAGAAGCAAATTTTAGAGGATGTAGAATTGGCTAAACACTTCCCGGCAGTTCAAAA
>JAJXTI010000108.1 GCA_021783915.1 bacterium | reverse complement strand
AAAAAGGGAGGCCTGATCATAAGTTGGATCCCATATGTGCGCCCGAAGAGGATAAAGACGTACATAACAGCTGATGCCTACAGCTAGGATCCACAACAAAAACCATGTTTTTAAATTGGAAATCTTCATTACACAAGTCCCGACATTTTTTGAGAATTTTCTATAAAAGTCGGGATCCCGACCCATTACCTTAAATATTTTTTTAGAAAACATCGGGACAATTATGGCATATTTTATTTATATTTCAAATACTCTCGCCTGATTTTATTGGAAGCAATGGCATAACTTTTACGGTCTTCACTCTTTTGTTTGCCCATAATCAATCCAAGGAGACGCCCCTGTTGGTCTAGGATAGGGCCACCACTGTCCCCTTGATGGAGGTCGAGATTTAATTCCAATAGTTCTATTTTGCCGGTGGATTTGTTTTCTATAAGGCTTGTGATTTGGCCGCCTAGAATACTTTGATGGTTAAGTTCGGAACTGCCAAGGGCAACAATCACCTCACCCAGTTGTGCTTGGGATGAATCGGCCCAACTAATGGCTGCCAGTGGGGAGGGGGCATTGACTTTTAAAAAACTAAAATCAGCTGGAGAAGCATAAAGCACCGTGGCTTTCAGGACTTTACCATTAGCTAAACCCACAAAAATGTGGGGGGCATTGAGAATGATATGGGTATTTGTAACGATGATTCCAGAGGGGTCGATGATAACGCCAGCCCCATGGCGTTCATAGGAGGCCACCCCCATCCGGCCATTCCGGGTGCTCAGCGCCCTGGAATAAACGGTCTTTACTTCCACCAGAGAGGCTTGCAGGTTTTGCATACGTCCAATCAAAGAAGTTTCTTGAGCGTAGGTTGACAAAGGCATGGTTAACCATAATAAGCACAGGGTTAAATAACGCGGATGTGACATGGGGACATTGTATGTTTTTATATTTTGGAAATCAAGAAATGCATTGACGATATCATAATTAGACTATAAAGTTATTTCTTGAAAAATTTTGAACATCATGGTCAAAATACGTCTTTTTAATAAGATGGATAAGAAATCGGTTCGTCAGATTTGTTGTGATGTGGCTGACCGGGGAGAACCCATTGAAAATTTTTTCCCGGATCGTGAATTTGCCGCCGATATTTTAATGAGTTATTATACTGATTATGAACCTGAAAGTTTTTTTGTAGCGGAATCGGAAGGTAAAGTGGTGGCCTATATTAATGGTTGTTTGGACAACCGCCGCTATGGACTGGCCTTGATATTCCTGATTGTTCCTAAAATTATTGTCAAAGGTTTTGTCAGGGGTGTTTTTTTTCGCAAAGAATTTTGGCAAGTCCTTAAGGCCACGCTTAAAAACTGGCGGCGGATTTTCCTTTGGCGCAAGAAATCTTTTCACAGTGATCAGGGGCATTTGCATATCGGCGTTTCAAAAGATTTTCGTCGGCAAAAGGTAGGAGAATTATTGGCCAATGCTTTTTTAATTCACGCCAAGGAACATAACGCGAGTCAGATAACGGCTTCGGTCTATGATGGCAATATTGCGGCGTGTCGTTTTTTTGAAACACTTGGTTTTATTGCCTCGGACCGCTATCCCATGGTCATGGCTTATGGGAAAAATTTGAAGGTATATCATTCGGTTTCCTATGTTAAAAAATTTTTTAAACATCTCTTCTTTTCAACCATCATTTTGGTGTTATTTGCGGCCAACGCCCTGGCCCAGGAGCCAGATAATAGTTTGACTCTTAAGCCCAACGACAGAATTTTGATTTTGGCCCCTCATCCGGATGATGAAGTTTTAGGCACGGGTGGCGTTATTCAAAGGGCAGTCAGCATGCACCTTCCTATTAAAATCGTCTTTTTTACCTATGGGGACAGCAATGAATGGTCATTCTTATTGTACCGTAAATTTCCTGTCATTACGCCTGGTGCTGTTAAAACGATGGGGCTCGTGCGCAAAGATGAGGCCGTAGCTGCGTGCAGTATTTTGGGAGTTGATCCCAAAAATTTAATATTTTTAGGTTATCCGGATTTTGGGACCCTTAATATTTGGTACCAGCATTGGAACAAACGTCCACCCTACAGAAGCATATTGACGCGAGTGACCAGTGTCCCTTACCAGAAGGCATTCCGTCCAGGTGCCCCTTACAAGGGAGAAGATATCGTTGCTGATTTACGAACTATTTTAAAAGATTTTAAACCGACCAAGATTTTTGTTTCCCATCCGGCGGATCATAACGGAGATCATTTGGCGTTATATCTGTACACACAGGTGGCCCTATGGGACCTTGACATGGCGGGTTCTGTGGAGGTTTATCCATACCTGATCCATTATTTGGGTTGGCCCACACCCAAAGGATTTAAACCTGGTCAGTCGCTTGTCCCACCGGAAAGTTTAAGTAAAGTCATCGCGTGGAAACAGTTTCATTTGAGCCAGCAGGAATTTGATCTTAAAAAAGCGGCGATACAAGCGCACAAGAGCCAATACGCTTCCACCCCGGGGTATCTTTTGTCTTTTGTCCGCTATAATGAACTTTTTGGAAATTTCCCTGTCGTCAAATTACACGCGAACGAAGACACCTCTGTTTTTATAGCCCACAGGAAGATCGTACCGACGGCGGAATTGCCTGAAGAGCTCAACTCCCGTGAAAAAATGGCATTTGTTGGGGTGGAGTGGAAATTTGTGCGTTGGCAAGACGGGGACTTGATTGTTTCTATTGAATTGTCAAAACCCTTGGCCCAAGATGTGGAGGCCTTTATTTATATTTTTGGCTATAGTAAAAATACTCCTTTTGGCCAAATGCCTAAAATCAGCGTCCGCTTAGGCAGTAACAGTTATTCAGTTTATGATCAAGCGCGCCGCATTGACCAATCTTCCATACGCGTCAAAAGGACCCCCAATGAGGTGACTTTAGCTGTTCCTTTGGCGTTGTTGGGAAACCCAGACAGGGTTTTGACCAGCGCGCATACTTATTTAGACAACGTGCCTTTAGATAGCGCGTCATGGATTACGGTCCAATTGTATTAGCGTATTTCTCTACTTTATTTTTTGTCCCCTTATTGACAAGTTGTTTGACCCAGCTTATACTTCATCAAATTAATAGTTAACTTAATTAACTATTTCTAGGGGCGGTGAATTATGGACATTAAAGATTTTAGTAAACGCATGGTTGAGCTACTGCCGGCATGTATCCGTGGTTTCCATAGTTACGAATCCAATTATCTTTCCCGCGGGCACATCAGTCTTCCCCAGTTTTGGGCCTTGGAATGTCTTTCCCGTAAAGGCCCTTCCTTAATGAATGAAATCGCCTCTTTTCTTAGTGTTTCGCGTCCAGCAGCGACGGGGATTATCGATAGGCTTATTGCCCAGAAATTAGTCAGCCGTCAAGTTGGGGAGAATGATAGGCGCAGCGTTAAGGTAGAAATCACTCCTAAAGGCAAGAAAATTGTTTCAAATATCTGGGAACAGAAGCGGCGTGGTTTGGAAAAGGTCTTTTTGAAAGTCTCTGTTGAGGACAGGCGCCAATATTTAGAAATTTTAGAGAAGGTGGTAAAAATTTTGTCTTCACAAGCCTGTTGCTGGTTGCTTGGATTTGTAATGATGTTTGGCTTGCTGGCTCCCGCAGCTTACGCTGATGAACCTCTGAGTCTCAAGCAATGTTACCAATTGGCACTCAAGCGTTCTGAAACTATCGGTATCAATGTGCAGCTTATTAAGGAGGCCGAAGGACAATTTTGGCAGTCTTTAAGTGGGGTTTTACCTCAGGTAAATTATGGGGTTTCTCAAGAATGGCAGGACAGGGGATCAGGAGACAGCCCGCGCGGAATACGTTATCGCCGTTTTACATTCAGCCAGCCCTTGTTTAGCGGGTTTAAAGAGTATGCTGCTATCGCTGCCGCCAAAGCCCAGCATAAAGAAAGAGAAAGCCAATTGGAACGCGCTAAACAACTTCTTTTTACCGATGTTTCAGATGCTTTTTATTTTTTACAAAGTTATCAGGAAGATTTACAGGCTGTTGAAGATATTCATAAAGCTTTGGTGGAACGTATAATTGAGCTTAAATATCGTCAGAGCCTGGGACGTTCCCGTGAAAGTGAGGTGGCCAGCGCGCAGGCCTCTCTGTATAAGACAGAGGCTGACTTGGAGAATGTGCGCAGTCAATTAGAAGTAGGGCGTCAGCTTTTGGAATTTCTTATCGGTCAACCGGTTATTAATATTAAAGATGAGGGGCTGCCTAATGATTCCGTGAAGAGTTTGGAAGAATTTACATCCTTAGTCGACCGTCGTCCTGATGTAGAGGCGGCCAAAGAAGCTTTAATTGTGGTCCAAAAAAGTATCACTATTGCCCGCGCTGGTTTTTGGCCGACGGTTAGCCTTAATGGTGATTCTTATAACCAACGCACTGGCTCTACAGGGGACGTAGATTGGGACTTAACTTTAAACGTCAATGTCCCTATTTTTAACGGTACCACGACCATAGGGCAGGTCAAACAGACCCAGGCACAAGAAAAGGAAGCAGAATTAGCTTTAAGTCAGACCAAACGCAGCGCGGTTTTGGACATTCAAAACGCATTTACTAGATTCAGTATAGACCAAAAAAGAGAGTTGGCCCTTAAAAAGGCCGTAGATGCGGCGGACAGGAATTATCAGTTGCAAGAGGCAGATTACAAAAACAGTTTAGTAAATAATTTGGATGTTTTACAGGCGTTGCAAGATTGGGAAAGTAGCCGTAGAGACTATATTGCAGTTAAAAATGAAACCAAACGGTTTTATTGGGATTTAAAAGTTGCCGTAGGAGATATTGGCCATGACGCTTTCTGATTTATCCATTAAACGCCCTGTTTTTGCTTGGATGTTTATGACGGCTTTGATTGTTTTTGGGCTCATCAGCTTTAAAAGCATGGGTGTCAGCCAGCTGCCGGACGTCGAATTCCCGGTGATTTCCATTAATGTCACTTGGCAGGGGGCCGCCCCTGAAGTGATGGAATCCAATGTCGTTGATATTATTGAATCGGCTGTCATGTCCGTGCAGGGGATCAGGGACGTGACATCTTCGGTTAATGATGGTTCAGCCAATATTACCATTGAATTGGAACTGGGGCACAATATTGATGTGGCCGTGCAGGAGGTAGAGGCCAAGATATCCCAGGCCCAGCGTCTGTTACCTAAAGACATGGATCCGCCCATTGTCACCAAGGTCAACCCAGCCCAGCAGCCGATCATATGGTTGACCCTTCATGGAAAGAATACGCCTCCCCGTCGGTTGATGGAGTATGTGCAGGACCATTTAGAAGATAAGTTTGCCCCCGTCCATGGGGTGGGCCAGGTGGCTTTAGGCGGTTTTGTGGCCCCTAACCTGAAAATATGGAT
>JAJXTI010000107.1 GCA_021783915.1 bacterium | reverse complement strand
CGGTCCCATAATCAACGGTGGCAAGGGCGCCGGCATTGCATACCGTCAGACAACGCATACCATTTTTGATTAATTTTGCTCCATGTTTCCCCATCCTGCGACAGACCTGTTGATCTTCCTTAAAAATCTCCATCGCGCGTTTGTGTAATAATTTCTTTAACGTCGGCACATCGGCGTTAGGATTGCCTGCTGCAACATTACGCATCTCGCCAAGCATATTAAACAAATTAACAGCTGTGGGACGTGAGGTTGCCAGATAGTCGCAGGTCTCATGAAATAATTCCAGAAATTTAAATTTATCATGACCTTTAAACCTATTAATTCCCAACAACACCCCAAAGGCAGCCGCAACTCCAATGGCGGGAGCTCCGCGTACTTCCAAATACTTGATAGCATGCCACATGCGTTTGACATCACGGCAATAAATATATTCCAGCCTCAAAGGTAATTTGGTCTGATCAATAATCTTGGCCGCATTATCGACCCATTTGATTGTTTCAATGGCCATTACTTAACCTCTATACGGGGGAACAAAGGTTCATGAGTTTTTAAAACAGTAGCCGGTTTAAGACCTCCCCACACAGGAGATCTGCCAACAGAACCCAAAATATCTAATACAGCCGCTGTTTTATTAGGCATAACCGGTGAAAGCATGATGGAAACAATACGTAAACCTTCAGCAGCGGTATATAGTACTCGCTCGGCAGCCTTGAAATCTATCTTGGCCAATTTCCAAGGGGCTTGTGTTTCCATATATTTATTAAGAATCCGCACAAGTTCCATGATGGAAACCACAGCTTCCTGGACTTGATAAGCGCTAATTAACTGTGTGACCTTACCGACTAAAGCATTGGCCTGAGATTTAATTTCTTCTTCCACAGTAGTCAAGACTCCAGGATCAGGAATTTTCCCGCCATGGTTCTTAGCAATGAGACCGCTGACACGGTTAAGCAGATTACCAAAATCATTGGCCAAGTCGCTGTTGTAACTTTTAATAAAAGAATCCGGTGTAAAATTGGCATCCAGTCCCAGAACCATCTCACGCATCAGATAATAGCGCACGGCATCCACCCCATACTGTTCGACTAAATCCAACGGATTGACCACATTGCCTAATGATTTGCTCATCTTCGTCTGGCCCATCAGCCACCATCCATGGGCAAAAATTGTTTTAGGTAAAGGCAGTTCCAAAGAAAACAGCATCGTTGTCCAATAAATAGAGTGCGTCGTCAATATGTCTTTGCCGATTAAATGAACATTGGCCGGCCACCATTTCTTAAATCTGACTCCATCACTGCCATAACCCGGTACGGAAATATAATTCACAAGAGCGTCAAACCACACGTAAGTCACATAATCCTTATCAAAAGGAATCTCAATGCCCCAATCCATACGGGCCTTGGGACGGGAAATACATAAATCTCCCAACGGCTGGCGTAGAAATCCCAACATTTCATTCTTGCGATGCTCCGGCCGTATAAAAACGGGATTGGATTCTATGTAGTCGATGAGCCTTTGCTGATATTTGCTCATCTTAAAAAAATAATTTTTTTCTTTTAGCTTTTTGACATCGCGAAACTGACCGGAGGAATGTTCCGTATCAGTAATAAAACGTTCCTCGGCAATCGAATACCAGCCCTCATACTCATCCACATAAATATCACCCTTGTCGTAAACTTTCTGCAAGGCCAATTGAACTATTTTCTTGTGCCTCTCTTGGGTGGTACGGATAAAATCATCAAAGCGGATGTCCAATTTCTGCCAAAGACTTAAAAACCGCGGGGCCAAGTCATCGCAGTGTGCCTGGGGAGTGAGGTTGCGCTTTTCCGCGGCCTGCTTGACTTTCTGGCCGTGCTCATCCAGTCCTGTTAAGAAGAAAACCTCGTCTCCGGCAATCCGGTGAAAACGGGCCAAGACATCCGCCAGAATAGTGGTATAAGCGTGACCGATGTGTGGAGCATCGTTGACATAGTAAATAGGTGTGGTTACGAAAAACTTGGAACTCATTTGTTTATTTCTTCAGATTTATCTTTTCCACCTGTTCAAAATTTGAATTTACCTGCGGAAAAACAATCTTCTGGACTTTGCCTTCCGCAAGCTCTACAACAACTGAACGCTTGAGAATATCCACATTAATGACTCTGCCCTTTTCTCCTTCCTGTGTTGTAATTTTTTGCCCCATTTTAGGCAAAGTCTTAGACATTTCCCGATAGACCTGAAATTCATAAGCCATACAACATTTAACACGACCGCAAACTCCTGAAATCTTTGAAGGGTTCAAGGGCAGACCTTGGTCTTTGGCCATTTTAATAGAAAGCGGGTGAAAATCTTTCATATAGGAAGAACAACATAACTCTCTCCCGCAAATACCGTAACCGCCGACAATCTTGGCCTTATCACGCACACCGATTTGTTTTAATTCAATGCGCACATGAAACATCTTGGCCAATTCCTTGACCAAATTACGAAAATCAACCCTGCCTTCAGCTGTAAAAAAAAATAAAATTTTACTGCAGTCAAAAGAATATTCCGATTTGACCAATTGCATATCCAGCTTAGATTCTGCTACCTTACGTTGGCAGGTTTCCAAGGCTTCTTTGGATTTCATCTGATTATTAACAATCTGCCATAGGTCCCCGTCTGTGGCCAGACGGATAATCCTGCCAGCCACCGTTTGATCCACAGCTGTCGCGCAGACCTTGTTAGGAGCAGAAATCACCTGCCCATATTCGGAACCCTTGTCAAACTCCATAATCACAACATCCCCGCGTTTGCAAGGGACATCGTTCTGGTTTAGAAATACTACAGGACGGTATTCGCCCACCTTGACTTGAATCAATTGTCTCATATCCTCTGCCTTAATATGCTAAAGGCCATCTTAGCGTTAAGATTTTCATCCAATAATCCCTTGGTTTTAACTACCTGTTCGTAAATAGCAAATAGTTCTGTAAAAGAGTGTTCTGCCAAAAGACGTACATCCTTAAGTCTATCCGTGTGCATTAGGTCTTGGGTCGGGACTCCGGTTTTCAGGAGAATGGCGTCCCTAACAATACTCAAGAATATATGCAGCGATTCTTTAAAATCTTCTTTTTCCGACAATTTCTTCAAAAAATCTTCGTTAGATTTATACAGTAAACCATCAAGCACTTGATTCTTGTAAAAAATAAAATTGTTTTCCGCCAATTGACGGGCCTGCCCCAGACAACCATCGGTATAAACAGTCAGAAATTGCGCCATCTCCTGGGTGTTCCCTAAGGTTTCCTGTAGATGGCCTCTGGAAACAGGAAAAAATCTCACCACGTGGCAACGGGATCGTACAGTATCTAAGTTTACTTCGACAATGGCTGTTGTAAGAATTATCAGCGTGTTGGAGGCTGGTTCTTCCAAAGTCTTCAAAAGGCTGTTGGCGGCCTCCAGCGTCATAGTTTCCACATTACGAATGATAAAAACCTTGGTTTTAGCTTCAAAGGCCATCAACTGCAAACGGCCCAGCAGGAAACGAATCTGGTCGATTTTAATACTGCCTTGCTCCTCTTGTACCACCATCACATCAGGATGGTTACCGCTCGCAATTTTTCGGCAGGAAGAGCACACTCCACACGGCTTAACAGACAACGATTCACAGTTGACTAATTGGGCAACGCCAAGGGCTGTCTGAGTCTTCCCGGCTTCTCTGGGGCCAACGAAAAGGTAGGCATGTCCTAGACGGCTTGAGGCTGATAATTTTCTAAAATGTTCTAAAATTCTCCGATCCACACTGGTGGCATTCATTTAGAGGACCTTATCAAGGTACGTTTTAATCCGTTCAAAAATAATTTCTTTAGGAGCGTCTACCCTGATGATTTTGACGCGGGTTGGTTCTCTTTTGGCCAACGCCAAATATCCTTCCCTCACGCGATTATGATATTCCAAGCAACGAAGTTCGATACGGTCTTTTTTGACGTTGGTCCTGGAAAGCCCCTGCTGGGTATCAATGTCAAACAACAACGTCAAATCAGGCTTAAGTCCACCCACCGCAAACTGCCCTATATTTTCAATAATTGACACATCTATACCATTACCCCAGCCTTGATAAGCAATCGTTGAATCTAGAAACCGATCACACAACACAATTTGACCTTTATCTAAGGCGGGCCTAAGGATCTCTTTGACTAATTGTGCGCGAGCAGCCATATACAACAAGGTCTCACATTCGTCTGCCATGGCCTTGTTGTTGACATTCAATAAAATGTCACGGATTTTTTCGCTGATTTTGACCCCGCCCGGTTCACGTAAGAGTACGGCGGGTAAACCCTTGCTTTTAAAATAATCCAAGACCAAGGCCGCCTGCGTACTTTTACCGGAACCTTCGGACCCTTCAAATGTGATAAATCTTCCTTTTAAACCCATCGCCATGTCTGCCCCGCTTTAGTGTCCTCAACGGCAACCCCTTTGGATCTTAACAAATCTCTCAGTTCATCGGAACGTTCGAAATCTTTAGCTGCCCGTGCTGCCACGCGTTCATCCAATAAACGCTTTAAATCATCGCTTAGATCTTGCTCCTTTTCTTTAAGGAACAGACCGAAAACTCCCCGGCCTAAGTTTTCAAGCACATCGACCGCGTGATAAACAACCCCTAAGTAATGGGGGGCTTTTTTGTTCTCATCAATGAATTTATTCGTGTCATTGATAAGGTTGAATAAAGCGGCCAGTGCTCTAGGTGTATTAAAATCATCATCCATGGCATTAATAAAATCTTGTTTATGACGAATGATAAAATATTCCTGAAAGGCCTCCACCTCCCGATCTTTAAGAAGCTCAGCGGCTTTCCAAAATAAAATATCAAATTTAGCCAAGACTTTACGGGCTTCCTGCATCTTTTCTTGTGTGAAGTCGATAGCGCTGATGTAATGGGAAAACAAAAAGAACATTTTTATTTCATCAGCCGTATATTGGGCCAAAGCATCTTTAATGGTAATAAAATTCCCCAATGACTTGGACATCTTCTGGCCGTTGATGGTCAAAAGTCCATGATGGATCCAATACTTGGAAAAAAGTTTGTCCGTTAGAGCTTCCGATTGAGCTATTTCATTTTCATGATGGGGGAAAATCAAATCCCGTCCTCCCGCGTGGATATCGAGCGTCTGTGTTTTTAAATACTTCATACTCATGCAGGAACATTCAATATGCCAGCCCGGCCTCCCCGGCCCCCAAGGGCTGTCCCAAGTCGGCTCACCTGGTTTGGAACTTTTCCATAGCGCAAAGTCCAAAGGGTCTTTTTTGTCTGAATCTTTTTCAATACGCACAGCTTCAAGCATCTTCTCAATACTCTGGCCAGAAAGTTTTCCGTATTCATTAAACTTGCGTACATTAAAGTACACGTCCCCATCAACGGCATAAGCG
>JAJXTI010000106.1 GCA_021783915.1 bacterium | reverse complement strand
TTGGGATAAAGGACTGGTGTTTGGTTTTAACGGAAATATCAGTACCCGTCTTGGCGCCCAAACACTTTTGATTACTGCAACGGGCACTTGTTTGGGCCATTTGACGGAGAACGATGTGCTGACAATGAACATCGACGGTAAAGTCATGGGTGAAGGCAAAGCTTCGAGTGAACGTCTGATGCACACCGCCGTTTATAAAGCGTTGCCGGATGTTAAATGCATTGTGCATACGCATACGACCTATACTAATGGGTTCTTTTTGAATAATGACCGTTTTACGCCCAAAACATTTGAAGCCCGGTTTTATTTGGGAGAGGTCAAGGCCATCCCGCAGACCACACCATCTGTGACGGACCCTATGCCTGTCGTGGATTCATTGAGATCCAATAATATTGTTGTGCTTAAAAACCATGGGGTTGTGGCTGTAGGCGAAGATTTATTTCATGCTTTTGTGCTTATCCAAGAATTAGAAGAGCAGGTGAAGATGGATTTGGTTGATGCGCATTATCGACTTTCCTCCCCCCCGGGGTTAGGAAGGTTAATCTCCGGGGTCGAGAAGGTTCAAAAAAAATACAAATTATTTTCTAAAGAACAAATCAGCGAGATAGTGAAAATTGTTAATAGCGATGTTCAAATGCAGGAGCTGGGGGTTAAGACCGCAATGAATATGACGCTGGCGGTTGTTTTAGATGAGACTAAACAAGCCCACCGTTTTACTTTTGAAAGCGGGCGAATCACGCAAACGGCCCAGGATACAAACGCCGAATTTGTGATTAATGCATCGGAGACCATTTGGCGGGCGGTATTTAACAGAGAGATAGATCCTTTTGTAGCGACGACCCAGAAGAAGATGAACTTAAAAGGCGATTTTGCACGGATATCCAAGTGGTACGCACCTTGCAGCCGTATTTTTCAATTATGGACAAACGTACCGGTGGAATAAATGAGTGTCACGACCATCCAACAATTTGATTTATTAGTCGAAGGCAAAATCACGCCGCCTTTATCGGGAAAATATTTTGATTGCATTAATCCTTCCAACGGCGAAGTGTTTGCCCGTATGGCAGATGCTGATGAAATAGATATGGAAGTGGCCATTCAGTCGGCGCGTTTGAGTTTCGATTATGGCCGCTGGCCCAAGATGGCACTTAGCGAACGGGGTGTTTTCCTCGTTAAAATAGGCCAAGTTATTCGCCAGCATGCCAAGGAACTGGCTGATTTGGAATCCGTATCAACGGGAAAAACCATTAAGCATACCACTTTTATCGATATCCCGGCAGCGGCCGAGACGTTTGAATATTTTGGTGCTTTGCAGGCATTGCCCAAAGAAACCATCAAAGTTTCATCACCTCATACGAGTGTCATTGAACGTGAACCGGTGGGGGTGGTTGCGGCTAACATTCCTTGGAATTATCCTTTGATTATGGCCGCTTGGAAAATTGCGCCTATTTTGATAACAGGCAATACCGCCATCCTCAGGCCGTCATCGGTGTCCTGTGCTTCCGTTATGGCTTTAGCCAAGATTATTGCAGAGGTCGGGTTGCCTAAGGGAGTATTAAATATCATTTCTTCTTCTAAAATTGCGACAGGGCGTTTGCTGGCTTCGTCCCCTCAGGTGGACATGATGTCTTTTACAGGCTCCACTAAGACGGGGCAACAGGTGATGGAGCTGGCCGCTTCCAACGTCAAAAAGTTGGTATTGGAATTAGGCGGGAAATCGCCCAATATCGTGTTTGCCGATTGCGATATGGATGCGGCCATTGGAGGAACGCTTTCAGCTATTTTTATGAACCAGGGGCAGATGTGTACGGCAGGCGCGCGGCTTCTGGTGGAGGACAAGATTTATAAAACGTTCGTTGAGAAATTAGTAGAGCGTACCAAAAATTTAAAAATAGGACCAGCGGACAGTTTTGAAACGGAATTCGGGCCCTTGGCCAGCGTTGCCCACCGGGACAGCGTGCTGAAGTTTATCGAGCAGGGAATTAAAGAAAAAGCCAAGCTTGCCTGCGGCGGCAAGATCCCGCAAGGAGTTAATCCGCAGGGTGCTTATTTGGAACCGACCATTTTTGTCGATGTTCGTAACGATATGACCATTGCCCAGGAAGAAATTTTTGGCCCGGTGCTGTGCGTGATTCCTTTTAATTCGACGGAGCAGGCTGTCCATATTGCTAACGATTCTAAATATGGTTTAGCTGCCACTCTTTGGAGCCGTGATTTAGAAAAAGCCAACCAAGTGGCCTGTCGTCTTCGTTGCGGGACGGTGTGGATCAATACTTACGGTTTCTTCCCCAATGAAACTCCTTTTGGCGGATATAAACAAAGTGGTTTCGGGAGGGAATTAGGCAGGGAAGGTCTATTGGAATATACGCAGGTTAAACATATTGCCATTGACCAGACGCCGGGGGGAAAGTCACTCGTGACTTCCTGGTTCTGACTGAACAAATTTGAGCAGATAATCATTTATTTATTAACACAAATCATTAAATGTTTTAAGAAGGCCATCAAGTAAAAGTTCGATAAGACAAAAAGCCAATTAATGGAGGACGTCATGATTGAAAAAGTTTTATTTTTAACCCCCCCCCTGAGGGCTTGGGATTCCCATGGGAACCATAAAGCTTGCAATCAAATGCATGCGCAATTGGCGGCCTACGTCCGTGAGAATAAATTAGCGCAGGTAGACGCCCTGGATAGTCGGGCTTTGGATCTGGATTGGGACGGCATGCTTGATTATGTTAAAGAAAGCAATCCCGATATAGTTTTCGTCGGCGAACTTTTGCATTCGACCTGTGGCGCCGCCGTCATTTGGTATTTCAATGAAGGCCTGCGCCTCATCAAAGAAGCATTGCCTCATGTCAAAACTGTGGCGGGAGGGCTATGGTATTCCGGCGATTATGACCGTCAAATGCGCCTTAACCCGACGATGGATTACATCATGATCGGGGAAGCGGAGATCACCATGGAGGAGTTGATAAAGAATATTAATGCAGGTTCACCTAAAAAAGACCGGGATATCCCCGGTCTGGTTTCCCGGCAGGAAGACGGTACAATAGTTGTAGGCCCCCATCGCGATCTTATTCCAGATTTGAATGTTTTACCGATGCCGGCGTATGATCTTTTTCCTATGGACAAATATGTGGGGCACACTTATTGGAAGTCGTTTGCGGAATTGATGACCTCCCGCGGGTGTCCCGGTAAATGCCATTTTTGTTACGAATGGGCCTTGTATGACAGCCGTACCGCTACCAAAGACTTTACGTCGTGGCGAGGCCTTTCGGGTAAGCGTATCTGCGATGAGCTCGATATTTTGGAAAAACAATACGGCATCAGCACCATTGTATTCCAAGATGACGCCTTCAATACGGACACGGCGGCCATGATTGAGTTCTGCGAAGAGAAAATCAAACGCGGCAATAAGATTGAATGGGTCTGTTTAGGCCGTGCCGACCAATGGATCAGCCAGCACGGTATTTTACCGCTTATGAAAAAGGCTGGTCTGTTTTTGGCTTTGACCGGTGTTGAAGTGGAAGATGATATGACCTTAAACAAAACAGGTAAAGGGGTCACTATCACCCAGATCAAAAAGACCATCCAGATTCTGCGCGAAAATGACATCGGTAGCGTCGGTACAGTCTTGATCGGTCTGAAAGAAGACACGGAAGCCAAAATCAAAGAACGCTTGCGTGTGGCCGATGAGATTGATCCGGATATTTTTGCGCTGGATTACATGACGCCGGTGCCCAATTCTCCGGACTGGCGCTATGGCATCAAACAGGGCTGGTTTGACCCTGAGAAGATTGATTTAAAGACCTGGGATTTCCAGCACCCGGTTGTACCTACAGACCACTTGACTGTAGAGGAGGTCGGCCGTTTGGGTTCCTGGTGTATGCGTGAGTATTATTCCAAGCCTGAGCGTATCCACCGTATCATGGAAAGCAATTACAATATTAAGGTTAAGTTGTGCGTCAGGGATTTTATGAACAATATTTCAAAATGGGAAGCCAATTCCAGGCAGCCCGCAACGGTAAAGTAATCTGGGGATTTTTATAGAAGAGGTTAAAATGGTAACTATTCAGACAACAATGAATTGGGAAAGCACGGCATTGGCCAAGTATAACAAGATGCTGAATTTGATCCCGGTGTTCCATCGGCGGTTGGCCAAAGAAGTCGTTAACAAGAAAGCCGAACAAAACGCCCAAGCACGAGGATGTCTTCAGGTGGAGGAATCTGATATTGTCCATGCCTTCTTGAGCGAAGTACCCAAAGCTTTTTATAGTTTAATGATCCGTATCATGGATGAAGTGGGCTTTGATTATAAGAAATATTCTTAAAATTTTCCTAATCCTTGGGGTCAGAAGGTAATTGGTATGAAAATCGCTGTTATCGGTGCAGGAGCTATAGGCGGGAGCGTGGCAAGCTTTTTAAAAAAGGCAGGTGAGGACGTTTGTCTCATCGGCCATCGGGACCAGGTCGATGCCGTCAATCAAAATGGTTTGACCATTAAAGGTGTACGCGCCATCCAGACGGTCCGCATGCCGGCGGCCGTTAAAATGACAGGGCCTTGCGATCTGGCCATCTTTGCCGTCAAAACACAGGATATCGAAGAAGCGTTTGCCGCCAATTGTGATTATCTGGAGTCTGGCCTTATTTTAACGACCCAAAACGGGATACAGGCGGACAATCTTTTAAGCAGTCATTTTGAACGTGAACGCCAGCTTACGAGTATTGTGATGTTCGGTGCCACTTATGTGAAGCCCGGTGAAATAACTTTTAATTTTGAAGGGGACTGGATCATCGGCCGGCCTTTCACACCGCTTGATCCCACGACCCATAAGGTCGCTGAAGTTTTGAGTAAAGCTTTTAAAGTTGTTGTCACCCCCAACATTGTGGGGATGAAATATTTAAAACTTTTTGTAAATTTTAATAATTGCATTCCGGCATTGATCGGAAAAAGCATGCAGGAAACTTATTCCGATATGGGGCTGTGCCGTTTGAGCATCATGCTTTTAAAGGAAGGTATCGGCATCATCCAGCAGGCCAAAATTGAATTAGTGTCTATGCCAGATTTTCCCAAAGAGAAGATTTTTGGTTTGGCCGATATGCCGCTCGATCAGGCCACGGAGATTATCCATAAAACCCTCACTGGTTTAAGTAAAGAGCCTTTATACGGTTCAATTTTACAAAGCATTATGCGCGACAAAAACAGTGAAATCGATTTTATCAACGGGGAAGTGGTCCATTGGGCCAACCATTTAAAGTTGCCGGTCCCCTTAAACAACCGCATTGTGGATATGGTGCATGAAGTCGAACGTACCAGGAATTTTTTTACTGTCCAAGAAGTTAAAAAAGTATTTGGATTAGAGGGGGTCTTAACATGATAGGAGAAACCAAAATGAA
>JAJXTI010000017.1 GCA_021783915.1 bacterium | reverse complement strand
TATTTAAACCGCTATGGGGAATTTGATAAATGCCGAGGGCCGGTAATCGATAATCTTAATGTCTTCAAACTTGTAATCCAGCACATTCCTTTTTGCTATCTCAAGACGAGGCAATGTTCCGGGTGTCCGTTCGAGTTGTACTTTCAAGCCGTCAATATGGTTCAAATAAACATGAGCATCCCCAAGGGTGTGGGTCAAAACGCCGGGGATTAAATCACATTCGCAAGCCACCATCGCCATTAGAAGGGCATAACTGGTGATATTAAACGGTACTCCCAGGGCCACGTCCGCCGAACGTTGGTAAAGCTGGCAATCCAGCCGTCCATTAACCACATAAAATTGAAAAAACGCGTGGCACGGCGGAAGCGCCATGCGGTCAATATCAGCCACATTCCAGGCGCTGACAATGATTCGTCTGGAGTTAGGGTCTTTCTTAATCAAGTCTATGGCCTGGCTAATTTGATCAATGTGATCTTTTCGATAGGCATTGGCTTGTCCATCCCAGAGGAACCTTTCCCATTTACGCCATTGATAGCCATAAATGGGGCCTAATTCTCCCCCCTGGCGAGCCCAGGCATTCCAAATAGGCGTGTGCTGGGTCAAATCGTCATTGATATTGGTCGAGCCACGCAAAAACCATAACAATTCCCAAACAACAGCGTCAAAAAGCACCTTCTTTGTCGTCAAAATGGGGAAGCCTTGACGCAAATCATATTTACTCTGATGGCCAAAAAGAGAAATTGTACCGGTACCGGTACGATCTTCTTTTTTTTCACCATGTTCTAAAATGTGTCTGACTAAATCCAGGTATTGCTTCATAGTTAAGGAAACCCTACGCCGCCTTCGACTTGGCTTTAGGATGGACATAAACCGGATGGTTTATGTCCACATTTTCTGACGATACTCTTCAACCATTCTTTGGGTGTTAAAAAATGCCGCACGCCGGACACAATTAACCATTTTATCGATCCAAGGGCTTTTAATATCAACAGTGCCCCTTTTATTCATATGATAATACATGGTCGCCACTTCTTTAAGGGTAGCGCAGAGGGCCGCGGAGTCTTCATCCAAACGTAATTGGGACTCACTGCCTATTTCAGGCCCGTGGTGTTGGTAACCAAAAATCCAGCCGATATTGTCCTTTTCGGCCTCAACCACCCACCCGTCTAACGTGGATAATTGCAACACCCCGTTTAAAATCGCTTTCATGCCGCTGGTCCCGGAAGCTTCAAAAGGTGGCAAAGGATTATTTAACCAAACATCCGCGGACGTGGTCAATAATTTTCCAAAATAGGTGTCGTAATTCTCCAAAATCAAGACTTTAATCACTTTATGGTGTTCGTTGAGCCGGTCAATATGATTGAGTATGTCCTGGATATGGGCCGCGCCGATATTATCATTGGGGTGCGATTTACCGGCCAAAATAATCTGCAAAGGGCCGATCCTATAAGCCAAATCCAGCACTTCTTCAATACGATGAAATAATAGCGACGGACGTTTATAACCGGTAATACGCCTGGCCCAGCTGACCGTCAAAATGTCTTCCTCCAGCTTCCAGGGTTTAATGATATTTAAAAACGTGCGTTTATTGGCCTGGTGGGCGGAAAAAATATCCCTTCTAAAGTTTTCATCGGAAGCTATCTGGGTCACATGCTCTAAATTTTGAGGGTTACGGCGCCAATCACCGAAAGTCTTGGAATATTTGTCAAAAAGCAAGGCGAAATTCTCCGAGACCCATGTGTGTATATGGACACCGTTAGTAATAGCGTCAATGCGTTTGGCGAAATCGGGAAACTGCAAACGCATGATCTCACCGTGCTTCTGGGCGACCGCGTTGGTATGGCGGCAGTTATCCAAACAAATATGAGTTAAATTGATGTCATCGGAAGCGTCGGTTTCTTTCCCAAATTTTTTGGCCGCCTCCACATAATCGTCAGGGAAAAGATTTTCAATATCATGGATCTCGAAACGGTCATGACCGGCCGCCACGGGGGTGTGACACGTGTAAACGAATTTTTTCTTCTCAACATCCATCCGGGATTTATATTTAAGACCGACATATTTTTCCACCAGGGCAAAAGCGGCATGGCCTTCATTAAGGTGGTAACAGTCAATATGCCCCTTCAATACTTCCAACGCTTTCATACCGCCGATACCCAGAATCGAACGTTGAAAAATACGCCAGGAAACATCGTCACTGCGGTAGAGCTGGTCGGTCAACCGTCTGAAATGCTCGCTATTTTCAGGTAAATTGGAATCCAATAAAACTAAAGGGCATACATGTTTCTTATCATAACTATAAACATAATATTTCCATAACCGTAAAACCAAGTCTCCCGCTTTGGTAGGCATCACCACGCGGTATTTTAAAGGGACGAGTCCGGGATACGTATGCGGATCCCAATACAGTTCTTCCGGAACCTGGCCATGCTTATACCAAAAATTTTGTTTAAAGTACCCCTTGTTCCACAGTATCCCTAAAGCAACCACCGATATGCCCAAATCAGCGATACTTTTGACCGTGTCCCCCGCCAAGACCCCCAATCCGCCGCTGTAAATGGGGATATCGAGCATTTTATCGACTTTGACCTTAAATACATAATCCGAGAGCCAATAATTAGAAAAAACTTCATGGCTAAAGAATTTGTTCTTATCGCTGATGGACTTGCCGGGACTAAAGGAATTATAAATGCTAGGGGCCAAACCATATTCCATAGAAAAATAAGCGACGGATTTTTCATGTTCATTGGTTAATTTATTTTCGGCTTCTAAAAGCGGCGCTATCGGAAACCCGAAATAACTGGTAGGGGTAATGTCTTCGGAGTAATTGGCCTTAAAATCCTCGATATTTTCAATAAATTGTTCGTAGGTCATAAGTTTCCTGTTTCCTTACAAAAATGTATATTAAAGGTAATGGAGAGCATTATAGCAAAAGTTTACGTTTAATTATCTCATAGATTTGTATTTTTTATAATATTGACTCTCCAGCGACAAACATTGGCCCAGATTGTATATTCGAATCAGCCCATATCCCTGCCGGGGGGCTGAATTTAAGAATTTTATCGATTGGGAAAGGTTTTGGTTATGGTCCAAAACAAAACGCTCTAATAACACCGCGTTTAGATGGCGCAGGACAGCCAACGGAGGGACATCGGCGTGGATAAATTCCAAGAAATCAATCAAAGGAGGGCTGAACCGTTGAGTGTCTTTTGTCCAGGAGACATACGCTTGAGGGTCCAAAATCAAGTAATGATAGCCTTGTTGGTAGTCATCAATGACCCCCTGCAGGTTCTTGGGGCATTCTTTAATGTCATCCTCATTCTCAACGAAAAGTTGTTCGGTTAACGGCTGGGTTGACAATATTTTAGCTTTGGGATCGTGCGCTAAAATAAGGCGTACGGCATTGGCATAGTCCGTAGTGGAATTGACGATTTTCCAAGATTGTATCGCCATGAAAACGCAAGATAAAACCATAAGTCCCATGCAATAGCGTTTATAAGGCAAATCTAAGAAATAATCAACGGCCACGGCCGCCGCAATTGCCATGAAAGGCAAAACCACGCACAAATATCTGGCCCCCTTTTCAGCGGCAAAAGAAAACATCCCCATCTGAATTAATACTAAAATAAAAGGTAAGACTTTAGGCCACTGTTTTTGGATAACCAGATAAATATTGGCCCAGAATATCAAGGCAAACAAGACACCTTCCAGAGCAAAAACATAATAAGGATAAGACAGAAAACTAATAAGATTTATTTCTCCCCTTGCCTCCTGGGCCTGGTGAAACATCCAGCCGAAAGTCACATAACGATTGATCCCTCCGTACAAAGAACCTATGACAAAAACAAGACCACCGAAGACCCCTATACATACAAACAATTTTCTCCAATCAATGGCCTCGCGTTTCCTAAAAGTTTCAAAGACCTCAATCGCAACAATAAAAATAGGGGCCACAATCATGCGGTAATTGGTCAAAAACAAGCAACATAACAACACTGCCGCCAAGATTGTCCTCCAATTTAAAGGTTTAAAGAATAAATATAGATAAAGGGCCGTTAAAAACAACAACGCACTCAATGATTCTTGCATCCCCAGCGTAGAATAAAACACATGGCTTGGTAAAAGGCTCAAAAAAACCGCACTCAGAATTGAAATCTTATGAGATTGGGAATACCGATAAGCAAATATATAAGTCAAAATGATGGTGGCAATGCCAGCCATAGCTGAAATAATACGGGCAAAATACCATGCTTGCGGCCCCAATATAAAAACCCTTAAGTTAAGCAGGAAAAACCATAAAGATTTCGCCGTCCCCAAAGCGGCCTTAATCATTAAGGCCAAAATAATGAATAATTCATTGAGATCCTTAGGAGGGTTAGCGGCAACTAGATTTAAGAAATGACGGTTATACCCTAAATACATGCCTTCATCGTAAAAAAGGAATTGGTTGGCCGTAATGTGCCAAAGGCGGAGAAACACACCAAAGCCCAGGACCAAAAAACCAGAAAACCACCACCAATATTGATTTTTGGATCTATTCATTTTTATTTATAGGGAGAAATTGATAAGTTTTCTTAATACACGCACCCCAGCCTCAAACAAAGAATAAGCGTTATTTCTTTTAGCCAAAGAATATGATCGACCGTCATATTTAACGGTCTTTGACAATAACAGACGTTTGAGGCGGGAATCGAGGATGGACTTTGAATTAAACTCTTCCAAAATATTTTCCAAAGTCTTGCCTTTTTTGACCACCAATAAATCCATCAACCTTAAACGCACGGAGGTTTCAAAAACCCCAAAGACTCGTAGCATATAAACGCAGGTCACAAGGCCAAACATAAAAGAAGACAGGCAGATAGGGGCTATCCCAAAAGGACTGGAAACCCATATAGCATATCCCAAACATAATAAAAAAAGCAGTTGGGTCGTTTTTGTCCTCCATTCTTCTTTAAAAAACCTCATTACTAACAAATGACACAGAAAGAAAACAATAAAACAACAAAAAACTATTTTTAGAATGATAGTGTCCACCTTTAGCCTCCCAAGATCTTCCCGGTCAATGTTTGGTAAAACTTAATAAACCTTGCCAAGAATTCTCCTCTAACTGTCAGGAAAAATTTGTCTTCTTTTTTACAAACGTAACCGTCTTCAATTAATTCATCCAAACATTTCTCTATAAAATTTTCTTCTTTAATCCCTGCCAGAAGCTGCTCATAACCGGGTTTTTGATTGTTGCGCAGCATTTGAAAAAGTTTTTTAGACGGGCTTACTAAGTCTATCGCACGATAAAAAAACAAACAAACAGGTATTAAAAATAAATACATGATTGTCGCCGTGGATTTTAAATCCGGCCCAAAAGGATCAAAAGGAAAAAGAGCAAAAATAAACCATAGTACACTTAGGCCGAGAAATGCCCATATAAAAAACGTTTTTGTATGCAACCCTTCCTTCTTTTGATAACAGCAATAAAGTAAATGGGCCACAACAACGATTAAAAACAAAATAAGGGCCATTAAGATATGGCTCATTTAGCGACCCATTGGCCGTCCTGGGTCTGTATCATTTCCCCTGGCATGGCCCTTTCCCTTTTAATCGACCCAAAGGTGGTTTCAATGGTGGAAAGCTGGCCCTCTAACCCATTTTGTTGGGCGATAGTTTTATAAATAATCAACCGGTCACGGTTTTCATTTGCGACAATAACGTTTGCTTTGGGTCATCTTTAAGCACTTCGACATAACCATGGTTGTTTTCCCCGACAATGCCAGCGACTTTTAAAGCATGTAACTCACTAAAACGGCCCCTGCGGGCATTCAGGGCCTGTTGTACCTGTGGCGTCATTGTTTTGATGGAATACCTGCCACTTTCCTGGGCTGACCCTGGGGTGGGAACAGCGGCAAGAACAACTAAAATTAAAATAATTTGTTTTAACATTTTTTCCCCTCCGTTCATTTTTTGTCCTTGGCGACAGGGACATTTTCATTCTTACCACTTACATAATCTTCAATATTAGAAGCGGTGTCTTTCAGGCCCTTAATGTCTAGTGTGACATGGGCCTCAATGGTAATAGGACGATTGGGGTCTCCCACGGTTTTAACGGTACACCCCCACAGAAACACCAAAATACCACACCAGGCATATCTTCTTAACATGAAATTCCCCCCTTTTTAGATCATTGGCGCATGTATTCTAATAAATGATCCAGCCCGCCTTCAACATGAATATCAAATTTCATGTTTACATTTAAATTAAGTGAAGAACTGTTTAAAATAATATCAGATGAGAGTTTTTCCTGGTTTAAACTGGTGACCTTTACCTGGATCTTGTCCAGCATCACGTTCGCATCCTGGTGGATTAAATCCTCGATTTGCCCTCGTTGGGGGACATACTGGGCCAAGTACCGCAATAAAGACGCTTTTATCCGCCCCCCCAAGGGGGCCTGAAGATTGGCCTGGATTGATAACCCCCGGCTTGTAAAATCTTCGACTTGAATGGTGCCCTCAACAACGGCTGTCAATTGGGCAAATGCCGGATTAGCCCGGGCCATCAATGAAGAATCCACATGATCGAGCTGAATATGAATATCATAGGACAAATGTTGAAAATACTTGACCAACCCTTTCAACACAATGTCTCCGCCATAAAAACGGCCTTGGGCATTTGAAAATTTAATACGGTGCCCATTGTCCTCAAAGTCCCCTTGAAAATCCCTAACTAAATATTGGCTAAATTCAATTTGACGGCCTGCCAAGTGTCCTGCCGAATATCTGTAATGAAACCTGTTGAAATACAACTTGACCAGACCCTGAACATCAGAAATATTCAAGACACCCGAAACCACAGCCAAATCTTTAATATTAACGGATAACGCTCCCAATCCAACCAAGGCGCCAAGATTGTCGACGGCCACCTGTCCCGTTGAGAAAGAATAAGACACCCTGTCCAGTTCGCACCTGACACGCACATTTTCAAGGGTCAATTTTTGCCAAGAAGACCAATGGATCCCTTGAATATCGACTTCTTTGAATACCACTAGGGCCGGGGAATATCTCTTAAGTAAACGTAAAGATATATCAGCCCAAAACCCGGGTTGATTCAGGGCAAAGCCAAGGGCCATAGATGACAACATAACAAAAAAAACAAGACCCGCTATTATTTTTGCGCCGGTTTTGGTTGGCATAAAACCGAAGTGATTACAGTCACCATTAAGGTCAAAAGAATAAAAGCAAGAGTTACGACTACCGGCACATGCAAAACCCCTTCAGTGAGCATTTTAAACCCGATAAAAATTAGAATGATTCCTAAAGCATAATGTAAATGATGGAAAACCTTCATGAACGAGGCCAAAGCAAAATACATCGCTCTTAAACCCAAGATCGCAAAAATATTGGAAGAATAGGCAATAAAAGGGTTCTTGGTAATGGCCAGAACGGCGGGAATTGAATCAACGGCAAAAATTAAATCCGTGGTCTCAATGACGATGAGAACAAGAAAAAATAAAGACAATCTTGATTTAAGCATTTTCAATATCGGGTTGTTCTCAGGGTGAATCTCTTCACTTTTCTTGAAAAATAATTTGATCCCGGTCATAAACAAAACGACACCGAAAATATACATCATCCAATGAAAGTGGTTCAGCAAGGCCATGCCGCCCAGAATAAAGACAGCGCGCATAATCTGTGCGCTAATAATACCCCACAATAATACTTTGCGCTGCTGTACCGGGGGTATTTTAAAATATGAAAAAATTAAAAGGAACACGAAAAGATTGTCTATGCTTAAAGATTGTTCAACGACATAAGCGGCCAAGAATTCCAATGCGTGTTGGTTCCCCAACCAAAAATAAACACTTAAATTAAACAACAAAGCTAATAAAAGCCAAAAAGCAGTCATCCCTAAAGCGCGACGCAAGGTCATGACACGGTCCTTGGGGTTTAAAACCAAAGCGTCGAAACATAAAAGCGCAATGATTCCGAGATTAAAGATAATCCAAAGCATTGGAGAGGATGTTGTCATCGATTAAATTCTCCTGATCTTCCACCGTTTTTGTGGACCAAACGCACATTTAAAATAACCATGTCCTGCCCCATCCATTTGTTCATATCATAAATCGTCAAACACGCCGCCGCAACGGCAGCCAAAGCTTCCATCTCCACTCCGGTCTTGCCTGAACATAAGACTTCTGCTGTGACTTTGACAGATTTTTTAGAAACAATCTTCTCGAAACTGATGCGAACTTTTTCCAACCCCAAAGGATGGCATAATGGAATAATTGATGGCGTAGATTTAGCCGCCATAATCCCGGCAATTTTAGCGGTCTCAAACACGTCTCCTTTAGGAGAACCCCGTTTGATAAGTGTTTGAAAAGCTTTGGCGCTAAACACTACCGTCCCTTCAGCCACCGCCCTTCGCTTAGTGATGGGCTTATCGCTGATATCCACCATCCCTAAACATTGTTTATTCTTATTCATACTTATCTTTCCTGCGATTGCGCTTTTTAATCGATTGTTGGCGTTTATTTTCTAACATCTGTTCTTTGGCCGACCGGGAAGGTTTACGGTTTTGCCTTCGGATCCTTTCTTTACGTTGCTTTAAAGCCTTCAATCCTTGGACATGTTTTTCATCAATGGCCTCTTGTAAAAGCTGCCAAGCTTCCTGACGGTTCAATAATTGACTGCGGTGTTTTTGACACTTGATTCTAATCCTCGTCGGCTTATGCCAAAGCTGCACGCAAGTCGCCAGTTTATTTACATTCTGGCCCCCTGGTCCAGAGGAACGAACAAAAGATTCTATGACGTCTTCTTTACGTAAAGGATAGCTGCCCATTCTTTTCCCTTACTGATTTTCTGACACTCTAAAGACAAATCCTCAAAACCTTTTTCAAACCTATTCAAATTGTCTAAAGAAATGCCACTGACTAATAAAGAACCCCCCGGTTTGACTAAGTTAGAAATTTTTATATGATGTTTTAAAAGGTCATCTGTTATAAGATTGGCGGCAACAGTCTGATATTTTTGCTTAGATGGTAACCGGCCAATATCACTTAAAATAAGCCTGGCACTAAAGCCATTGGCCTTTAAATTGCTTTTGGCGGCCTCAATGCTCAAGGGGCTAATGTCCATCGCCGTGGGGTTTTGGGCCCCATGTTTAAGCGCCACTAAAGTCAAAATCCCTGTCCCTGTCCCTATGTCTAAAAAACGGCCTGTTCGCGAACGATTATCCTCGATAAGCTGGGCCATGAGTCGCGTGGTTTCATGTAAACCCGTCCCAAAAGACATCAGGGTATCGAGAAATATCACTTTTTTGGATGTTTTATAACGGCCCTTGTACCAAAAAGGGGCAACATCCAATTCTTCTGTCAAAGATAGGGGCTTCCAATGATTTTTCCAACGTGTCAGCCATTGATGGGGCCTTAATGTCCTGCTGGCACCATTGATCCCCGGTAATTTTAAACGACTAAAGGCCTTTTTTAGGTCGCTAATTTGTTTTTTATCTTCACTGAAGACCTTTATAAACCATTGTTCATGTTCAAAAATTTGGCTAAGGGCAGTGTCTTTAAATCCATGGATCCTTAAAACCAGCCCAGGCAAGACTAAAAGGTCTTTTTGGGCCGCGGAAATCGAATATTCATACAGCCGTGGAGGGATTTTCTCATACAAAATCATTCACTCCAAAGAACAACTTGATTGCCACCTTTGAGTTTAGATTCATACAAGCCCTTGTCCGCGTGGTGAATAATATCTTTATACGTCTCAATCCCTTTTAAAGGAAAACCACTGAGGCCAATACTGAAAGTATTCTTGACCGCTTTGGCCTTGTCTTTGTCCACAATGGGATTGTTCAAGAAATAAGAACGAATACGTTTTACTGGAACCCAGGCCTCCGATAAAGGGGTTTCAGGCAAAATCACCAAGAATTCGTCCCCTCCATAACGGCCAACAATATCAGATTCACGCGTATGTTCTTTCAGCGCTTTGGCGGTTTTCTTCAGTAATTCATCCCCCTCAAGATGGCCAAAATGATCGTTGAAAGCTTTAAAATCATCAATATCAAACATAAAACAAGACAATGGCAAGTGGTATTTCTTGGCCCTCAAGACCTCTTCCTTAAAACGTTGCATCAAGGTCTTGTGGTTTAATATGCCGGTCAAACCAACCATACTCGCCAATTTCAAAAGTCTCTTTTCCCGTTTTTTGTGCTGGGTGATATCTTCCAGGGTCAAAATGATTTGAAACCCCTCAAATTTACGGGCCTTTGCCGTAAGGTAAGTCACGCCCCCTTTGAAATTTCTTAACCTTAATTCCATTTCCAAAAAGTCGCTGTCATAAAAATTCTCATCAGAAAATTTATTAAATAAAGAGGGATGTTTATCACAAAATTCTTGGACGGATTTGACCTTAAACAGATTCAATGCCGCGATATTCGCTTTTAACACTTTTCTGTCCGGTAATAACAACAAAATGATGGCCACCGGAGTCTTTTCAAAAATACTGCCGAAAAGGTTGTCCGTATCAGAAACCAATTTATATTCAAATGCTGGTCTACGCTTTTCAATCTTCATGACTTCATCTCAATTAATGAAGACGCGTATTCTTTGGGCGCTTCATACCCTAAAAGGTTCAACAACGTGGCCGCCACATTGGCAAGACCGGGTGTATTGATTTTAGCCATTTCATATTCACCGTTATAACCTGAATCTACAATCGCGCACGGCACAGGGTTTAATGAATGCGCGGTAGATATTTGTTTCTCGCCGTTTTTAACAATATACATCTCATCCGCGTTGCCATGATCCGCTAAAACAACGGCAACACCGTTTAATTCTTTCATCACCCCCAAGAGTTTGGCCACGCATTCATCCACGGCCTCAACAGAAGTAACGATTGCCCCGGGGATCCCTGTATGGCCAACCATGTCCCCATTAGGAAAATTAAGGCGGCCAAATTTATACTTGCCGCTTTTAAGTAATTCAATGGTTTTATCTGTTATCTCATAAGCCTTCATTTTAGGGGCCTGATCGAAACGAATTTTATCTGAAGGGATTTCCACATAGGTTTCCAGTTGTTCATCGATATAGCCGCTTTTATTGCCGTTCCAAAAATAGGTCACATGGCCGTACTTTTGTGTTTCTGAAATAGCAAATGAAGGAATGCCATTGGCGCACATATACACCCCCACCGGCCCGTCAATTTGTGGTGGCGAAACCAGATAATTTTTAGGGACATGTAAATCACCATCATATTCCATCATCCCGGCAAACATGACATCCGGTACCCGTACGCGGTCAAATTTTTCAAAATCCTTTTGCTCGAAAGCCATGGACAATTCAATGGCCCTGTCCCCACGAAAGTTAAAAAGAACAACCGAGTCTCCGTCCTCAATGGTGCCGACAGGAGAACCGTCATCTTCTATGACAAAAGAATCCAGATATTGGTCCGTGATTTGAGGGTCTTCTTTATAGAAAGTTTCCACTGCTTCTTTAGCGGAACTGAACCGGCGGCCGCGGCCCAACACATGGGCCTTCCAACCCCGTTCAACAATGCTCCAATCGGCGTTATAACGGTCCATCGTCACCACCATTCGACCGCCGCCGGAAGCGATACAATAATCAAAATCTTTGTGGGAAGAATTTATTGCTTTAAGAAAGTTCTCGGTCTTCTCAATATAAGTCAAGGCGGACTTTTCATAGACATCCCGGCCATCTAAGAGCGCGTGAATACGGACACGCTTCACTCCTTCTTCGGCACAATGTTTGACCAAGGTCAACAACTGGTCGATATGGGAATGCACGTTGCCATCCGATAACAGCCCGATAAAGTGAAAGATTTTATTTTCCGATTTGACCTGTTCCACAAGTTTTTTCCAAATTTCGCTTTGAAAAATGGCACCGCTATCGATGGAATTCCGCACCAGCTTTGCCCCTTGGTCAAACACACGCCCTGCCCCTAGGGCGTTATGGCCGACTTCACTGTTTCCCATGTCCTCATCAGAGGGCATGCCGACAGCTGTCCCATGGGCCTTGAGTTGAGTATAAAGTTTGGATTTCATAAGCGTATCTAAGCAGGGAGTTTTAGCTAAAAACACCCCGTCACTGTCATCATGTTTACCTATGCCAACCCCATCCATAATAATAAGAAGCAAGGGGCCTTTGCGTCCGTGAAAATTGGCCAATGGTTTTAATTCGTACAACATACTGTTCCTTTCTTTGGAAATCCCTCGTCGTTTCGTTTCCCGGGATGATGGCCGGGAATTCTCCCGTCCAATCAGAACTGCACTTTAGGCGCTTCCTGTGCTGCGGGTGTTTCCGTTTTAAAATAGACCGCTTCCTGGTTCAAACCCGCTTGAGCGGCAAAAAACCGGCCGAATAAAGATCTCTGATAAGAATTAAAAGCCTGCACAGCTTGATTATACCGCATGCGTTCAACGGCAATACGGTTCTCAGTCCCTTCCAGCTGGCTTTGTAAAGTCAAGAAGCTCTGGTCTGCTTTCAAATTAGGGTAATTCTCACTGACTAACAAAAGTCTAGAAAGGGCACCGCCCAAAGCGTTGGCGGCCGCGACTTTATCAGGCACTGTGGCCGCCTTCCCCCACTGGCTTCTTAAACGGGTCACTTCTTCCAAAACACCTTTCTCGTGGGCCGCGTAACCTTTGACGGTATTGACCAGATTTGGGATCAAATCGTATCGCCGTTGTAATTGGTTTTCCACCTGGGCCCAACTGGATTTGACCTGTTGGTCTAAAGCAACAATTTGGTTATACCCGCTTTGATACCAACCAAAAGCCATAAAACCCAAAACGACAATGACCCCTAAGGCTATCAATACATTTTTCATATCTGTCTCCCCTTCAATAAGTTGTTTTAAACCTACCAGCCTCCGCTTGCGCCGCCTCCACCGCTGATCCCTCCACCGAAACCTCCAAACCCTCCTCCTGATCCACCTGAGAAACCGCCTCCAAAACCTCCACCGCCATAGTTGTACCAGCCTACACCAGGCCGGCTAAATGAAGAAGCATAAAATACAAAAATAAGTAAGAACACAAAAATAATAATCCAAACTCCGGAGGTGTCTTGATGAAGACCACTATAAACCGCCGCTTCTTGCCCTGTAATGCTCACTCCGTATTCTTTGGCAACAAGACTAACAATGGCCTTTGTCCCCTGTAAAATACCATCAGACATATTCCCCTGTTTAATCTCAGGGACCACAATTTGGTTGATGATCCGGGAACATAAAGCATCCGTCAAGACACCTTCCAGGCCATAACCCACTTCAATGCGTAGATGATGGTCTTTGTTGGCAATCAAAAATAAAACACCATTGTCCTTGCCTTTGTGTCCTATGCCCCATTTCTGGAACAATTTAACCGCGTACTCTTCAATGCTTTCATCTCCGGTAGACTGGACAGTGACCACAGCTATCTGGGAAGTTGTTTTAGATTCTAATTCCGCGGCAAGGGCATTAATCACTTGCTGGTCTTGGGGACCAATCACTCCGGCAAAATCATTCACATAGCCCGAAGGTGAGGGTAATTTAGTATTGCCCCCTGCCCAAACCGGCCATGAACATATACCCGTTAATAGAACCGTTAAAATCCCACAAAAAAGTAATCTTCTCATGATGTTTAAAGCCGTTTTTTCTTTCTAGAGGAAATATTTTTACGCGGGTTTGCCACGTTGGATGTTTTTGAACAATTTTTATTTTGGTACCTGACCCAAGCTGCCGCATGTTTTTTGAGCCAATCTTCAGCCGCGACTTCAAAACCAATATCATAACCGGCAATTTCGCTTTCCAACCATTTATGACGGTTGATCTCCGCGACAACTTTTCTACAACGTAATAATTTCTTGGCATCAATATGCATAAGATTTTTATTCTAACGCTACTAAAGATTTTACGCAAGACTTTCTGTACGCTTAAGACGAAAACGTATTTGATAGGCCGTCACACCAAATCTTTTCGACCCCTAACCTCATGGCGCATAGTCATATCCTTTTCGTACGTGTCTGCGGAACTCTGTCCAATTAGGTACGTGTCCCCGGAACTCCCCCGGAACTCGCAATTAGGTACGTGTCCCCGGAACTCCGGAACTCTGAGGTACGTGTCCCCGGAACTCTGCCCGGAACTCGGGAACTCCGTGTCCCCGGAACTCTCCGGAACTCTTCGGAACTCCGCGCCCGGAACTCCAGTAAGATTTAAAAATCACTCAATCTTTCCCTTATAAAAGCCACCCTTAAAGCGTTGACGACGGCCACTAAATCTATGATTTCCTGCCCAATGGCCCCAGCCACGGGGACCAAATATCCAAAAGCCGCCAGAAACATTCCGATGATAGATAACAGCATCCCTCCAACGGCACTTTGCAAAGCAATACTGCGCATACATCGGGCAATATGAAAAAGCTCATCGACTTTTTCCAATGAACTTTCCATGATGACAGCCCCTGCCGCTTCAGAGGTAATATCACTATTTTGTCCAAAAGCAATGCCAACTGTGGCCGCTAAAAGAGCAGGGGCATCATTAATCCCGTCCCCTAAATAAATGGTTTTAGATTTGCGTGCGCGTCCTGTCACTATCTCTACTTTCTGCTCAGGGCTTTGGCCGGCATAGATCTGGCTTATCCCCATCTGTTCAGCTAAATAACGGACTTCCCCTTCACGGTCGCCAGAGACAATCATGACCTCTTCAAATTTATGACGGGGCTGCAGATGGTCAATAAAAGAACGCCCCTCAAGGCGGGGTTTATCATGGAATTGTAACAGGGCGGCCAGTGTACCGTCTATAGCCACCACACATTCCAAACCGGATGTCAATGAGGGTATTGTCCCTGCATCTTCCGGATGTGATTTCAACCATGCTGTCCGTCCCATGATACAAACCTCGCGTCCATCTACCACTCCACGCAATCCCTCTCCGGGGCGTTCGTTGATTTGTAGGGCCTCCGAAAATTTTAAATCCTCCTTTTTTGCTTCTTCTAGGATGGCCATGGCCAAAGGATGCTTGGAATAACGTTCAAGAGTGGCAGAATACTCTAAAACTTGCCTGTGTTTAAAGTCGTGAAAACAGTGGACTTTCGTCACCTGCGGACGGCCATAGGTCAAGGTCCCTGTCTTATCCAGTATCATGACCCGGCATTCATCAATTCGTTCAAGAATGGCCGGATCTTTGATGATAATGCCCCTTTGGGCGCTTAAAGAAATGGCACCGATGATAGCCACCGGTATGGCAATTAACAACGGACACGGCGTAGCAATAACCATGACTGCCAAAAACCGGTGCCCGTTACCGCTTATTATCCAAGCAATCACCGCAATAACCACGGCGACGGGTGTATACCAAGCGCCTAACTGGTCAGCCAAACGTCTTATACGCGGACGGAATTGTTGGCTGGCGTTCATGACCTGCATGATTTTCGCGTAACGGGAATCCTCCGCTTTTCTGGTCGCACGGATGGTCAAAGCTTCCTGGCCGTTAATGGCCCCAGAAATGACCACAGTTCCCTGTGTTTTTGGAATTAAAAACGGTTCGCCTGTCAAATAGGACTCATCCATTGTACTGTGGCCACCAGTGACTATCCCGTCCACAGGACAAATTTCATGTGGGAATATAATGCACTCGTCCCCTACTTGTATGTCCTGGACAGAAATGTCTTTTATTTCCCCGTCTTTTTTGCGGTGCGCCCGGTCTGGCATGCGTTTGGAGAGGGCTTCCAGGACTGATGAAGCACGACGCAGGGCAAAACGTTCCAGGGCCGCACCACCAGAAAGCATTAAAACAACCAGAGCCCCTGCCAAATATTCTTGGAGCAATACAGAAGTAATGATGGATATCCCCGCCAATAAATCCGAACCGAACTCCCCTTTTAATAATTTTCTTAATAAATCCCAAACTAAAGGTAGCCCGCCCAAAATAAGGACTGCCCCCAGGGCCAGATCTCCGATGAACAACGGCCAGCCAAGGACAAACCGCACCGATATATAAAACATAATGCCGGCCAAAGCGAACATGGCGATAAAAGATTCTTTATTGAATTGAAGTTTCATAGAAAGATCTTAACACAAGGACCATGTTACAGTTAAAGTCAATTTGGTAGAAAAGGCATATATCTCCAACGCGATACCGCCATGTTAAAGGAGAACAAGCTTTCAATTTCTTAATATTCTTTCCGAAGTACGGCTGGTTCCCAAGTTGCGGAGAAACATAGTCCTGGAGCTTCTTATTAAACGCCTCTTGCTTCTTCCCCAGAAGTCCTTCAAGATGGTCAGGATGATCTTGAGCTTCAAAAATCTGAGACCCTGTGGGTGATAAAATTCGAAATCGGCCTTCTTTCATGCTTGGCCACACTCAAAATCGCCTTGTAATCTCCATCGGGAAGCCTGATAGTTACTGTCTTAGACATGTGGTCCTCCTTCCCTCGTAAACAGAATATAATATATTCTTTTGTATTCGTCAATAGAACATAAAATCGAATCTTTCTTCAAGTGGGCCAAACAAAACCTGGAGATCAAGACCTTCCCAGGGCCGTACGCTTGAGACGGGAGCGTATTTGATAGGCCATCACACCAAAGGCAACCGCCACATTAAGGGAATTTTTTATGCCTGCCATGTCGATTTCAACAGCCACATCACAAGATGCAAGCCACGTATCAGATACGCCGGAAATTTCATTGCCAATGACCAGGCACAACGGAGGGTCAGGGACAAATTCATCATAGGCGACCGCCCCCCGCGTTTGCTCCAAAAACACAATTTGATAACCTTTGGCTTTGAGTTCCTTTATAAGGCCAAGACCATCCTGGCGGTATTCCCAGGGCACGTGGTCTTCCGCGCCCAATGCTGTTTTGGCAATGCCCCCCTGGGGCGGATAGCCTGTGATACCGCACAGCCAAATCTTTTCGACCCCCACCCCATCGGCACTGCGGAAAATGGAGCCAACATTATGTAAACTACGGACATGATTGAGTATAACGCAAAAAGGCAGCCGCGGTTGATCTGATTTCTTCGCCTGGCGCTGGACAATTTCTTCATGCTTTAATTTGTGCATACGTAAAAACCGGGGAATTTAAATTGAAACCTCAGCGACCTTTATCACAGCATTAACAGTTGAAGAATTCTTGTCTTTTAAATCAAGGTGCATATTTTGAGTGCGCAACAACAAAGGCGAGTCATGCAAGTAATGCAAAAATTTGACCAAATCTTCCATAGGACCTTGGGCATTTACTTCAACTATAAACTCTTTATAAAAATCAATGCTTCGAGACGGTTGAGGTTTTATGTCCACCAAAGACACCCCGGATTTCTTAGCCAAATCCTCAATTTCACTTAACATCGACGCCGTTTTCTGATCATCTGAACTGTTCTCTTTGGGTTGAAGGCCATATTTTTGATATTCACTGATAATAGATTCTTTTTGATTTAGGTTATTCAGGCTGTAAGCCAGTTTTTTCTCGGTCATTTCAGTTTCACGGTTGATCTGTCCTAGCGTATCTTTAATGGGTGTATAAACCAAACGGTCCACGATGGCCAAAAAAAGGACCACTGCCGCAATCGATAGACCTGTCTTTTCTTTCTTGGAAATTTTCATCTGCAGCATAATTTTATTACCCTCGATAATATATCAAAAACTCGGCCTTCGGCCAGTTGTAGTCGCCTTGTATTCGGCAATTATTTCAAAATCGGCGTACTGCTTATTATTTTCCTCTTTAGTTGTTGCGTAAGCATCCCTTACCTTTTCCAGGAATGGTGATCTGCCCAGGGAAGTGACAAATTTAAACACATCAGATATGGCAACGGCATGCCCTTTTAAAACGACTTGCCCCCTGTTTTCCACATCTATACTTGTCAAATATATTTCTGCGGGGATTGTTTTATACACTTCATTTAAAAGGTTAAGCACGTCTCCGCTGGCATCCAAACGTTCATGGACAAGATCTATGGATAAGCGCATTTTATCCACTTCATCGGAAACGTTCTTTATAGAGGAGATTTTACGTTTTAATTCGTTAATATATATGTTTTTGTTATTGATGTGAATAGCCAGCAATATAGAAAGGGCCAATATTATGGCGGAAAATAATATGCCCGTCATCGTTAAATTCTTGCGTTTTTCTTCCATTATTTGCCCGATACGCTTCTCATGAGGCATAAGGTCAAATTCCAATCCTTTATATTTTGCCAGCAACCCCAGGACAGGCGATAGTGAAATAAACCCCGTATTGGCACGGATTGAGGCCTCCCTGTCTGCATGGACGGCATTTTTAAGAGGGTCTAGGGCCTCACAAGGAAGGTTAAACTTGGCCTGAATGAGTTCATCCAGATTCCCTATGATTTTTGCCGCGCCTGACAAGAATATCTTGGTTATTTCAATGTTGTTTGACTCTTCATGGAACACTTTCAGAGAATGGCCCGCCTCATCGATAAATTTATTGATATTCGTATCTTTTTCTTCCATAAGATGGTTGGCCCCGATAAGAATGTTCTTTGAAAACCGCAATTCCCTGTTATGGAGCACTATAAAATCTGAATAATTAGAATCGATATCAATTAAAGCGATCGCTTGGGAATCCGGTAATTTCAAACCATCAGAATAAAAAACATTGAACCAGTGAAGGACCCCTTCTGAACCCAATCCCATTTTCCTTGGGTTCATGGATGCCTTGACCATGATGTCCATTCGTTCATCAATAAGATTACGTCTGGCAATGACCAAGACCACCCTGGAATACCCCTTCTTTTCAGAATGGATTGTTTTATGGCTATAAACAATTTCTTCTCGGGAATAAGGGGTCTGCTGGCAAATATGCAAATTAATAATGTTGTCAATTTCTTTGGGGCTATCAGAGGGCAATTCCAAGACCCTTAACGTGACCAGATGGCGCGGCAGATAGGCGATGATATTTCTTTTATCCCATTTTTTATCCTTTAAAACACCATTGATGGCCTCTGACACAGAGCCCTTTATTTCGGAAAGCTTGATAAAACAACCGTCATTAATAACAACACCGCGCGCGGACACCTTGCCTTCCACAATTTTCAACCAATCATTGCCTATTTCTAGGATGATGACGGTCTCTATTTTTTTTATCATGCCAACCAATGTTTGGAACATGCCTGAAAAGTCCTTCATTCTTCTCTCCAAAACCTGACGTTCCCGTCTCTATTAAAGACAAAGTCAACAACCGCGGACGCGTGGTTGTTCCTGGCGTAAGATCTGCCCCTGAAATTATCGGAATGGACACACCAGAACCCTTCTCCGGCAAGATCAGTCAGTTGAATTATATCTTCCCGGGTCAATTTCCGGGCAGATTTCAAAGTATGGACGATGTCCCCTTCATCTGTAAATATATTATCATCGGCTGTTGCCGGTATGCCATCATTTCCGTTCCTAAAATTGATGATTTCATCAGCCAAAGTATCGCTGAGGCCCAATGCTTCCAACACAAATTTATCTGCCGTGTTAATATTAACACTCCCGGCGCCATAAATGGTTATTTCATCTTTGATGCTTTTAAAAATATCCAAAGTCATGCCTTTAACCAAAAGGACCTCTTCTAAAACTTCAAAAGGGCCGTCTTTGCAAGGGTAAGAAGGGCTCAGGGCCCGATAATAATCACTCTTGGCCCCATTTTTTCTTGGGTTTTCACCGGAGGACCTCCAGTCCAAAATAGCAGCCGCGATGTCCCCCGCCTGCTGGGGGTCAAGCCGCGCCGTTATTTCAAGGAGCCTCTCTAGAACCTTATAAGGGGCCGTGTTGATGTTGATTTTTCTTTCCTCATCACCCAATTCATAATCAAATTCCCCATCTGCTAGTCCTTGCGATTTAAAATCAAATGGGGTGCGGGGCAAGAATTCTTTTAAAGTGTCCACATGAGGTCCCCTACTGTTGTTAATTTGGGCCATTGCCCGTTTGACTCCGGCTTCAGCAAGATAGTGCACTGATGTACTGTCTTTTACCCGGCCCGCGAGCTCAAGCTGCGGACGGACATAGGCCGCTATGGCCAACGCTAGGGCCCCCAAGAAAAACAGCGCCCATAAAGCAATAATCAAAACCATCCCCTGGGAATGGTCAACTTGAAACGGGGATGGGTATTGTTTTTTCCTGCTCAAAATCTTCGTTCCCTTCTCGAAACACGGCCCTGATTCTCACTTGCATAGGGGCCCCGCCGGTACTGTTGAAAGAGTCCTGCCAGCCATATTGTTCCGTAACAGGATTAAAAGAATAATAACTAAATGCCAGGTCTTTCAAGGAAGCAATCACTTTGGAATCAACTCCGTCTGTCGAATTGTTTAACAACGAATAAGAATAAGGCTGCTCTTCCTTGACCAACGAGCCCCCTGTTCTAGTGTCAAAAAAATAGGAAATCCTGCCTATTGAAGGGCCGCGGTGAATGAACCCGGCAAAAGAAAGCCTCCTTTTATCTCCTGTAAAATTAATGCCGCTGAAATGGAAAGTGTTTCTCAGATCTTTTTCTATTTTTCCAAAAGAAAGCAAGACGTCGGCCTGGGTAAGGCCACCGTTCTTTAATTGGCTATAGGTTTTAAAACCCGCCGAGAAAGTAGAAACAATGGCCAGGCCCAATATCGCCGCAATAGACGCGGCGATCAGAAGCTCGATGAGGGTGAACCCTTTTAAAAGGCCATTATTTACTTTTTGCATAGCTTATCAGGAGAAAATCCCTTGCGGGGAAAATGTTTTTATCGAAACATCTGATTTTGACTGTATTTAAGCCTGGAACATCAGACGGCCCTATTTCGTCCTCCCAATGGAAATTATCATAAGGCTTTGGGAATTGACCGCCTTGTTTTTCTTGCGTCAAGCCGCCGTTTTCTACTTCGGCCCGCTGTATTTCGACCATTTTGCTTTCTGCCAATGGCACTTCAATTAAATAATCCTTTGATATTTGTAAAACATCAAGGGACTTGATATAGGCCTGGATAATGCCGATCATACCCACAGTTAAAATGATGACCGCTATCATCACTTCGATCAAAGTCAGCGCCTGCTCATTGCCAATTCGTAATGTTGTCCGCACTGCCTTCCACCCCGTCCTTCCCTAAGGAATACAAATCATAACTGGCCGGATTATGCGTCCCCGGGCATTTATATTGATAAAGGTTCTTCCAGGGGTCGATAAAATTTCTCTCTAAATAAGGCCCTTTCCAATTCAGGGGGATCGGGTTGGTTGGTGGTTTACCGATGAGCGCTGCGAGCCCCTGTTCCGTGGTTGGATAAAACCCATTGTCCGTTTCGTATAATTTCAGCGCCAGGGCTATGTTCGAATTGATGTCCGATTGGGCAATGGCAATTTTCGCGTCCTCAGACCGGCCGTTTAATCGGGGGATGACCATGGCGGCCAGGGCGGCGATAATCACGATCACAATCATTAATTCGATGAGAGTAAACGCCCTTCGATGGTCCATAACGCCTCCAATCAATATCAATGCACTGCCAAACTCATATTAAAGACCGGCAGTAACATGGCAAACACAATAAACCCTACAAAAGCACCGACGAACAATAAAAGCACGGGCTCAAGCAATGTTGTCGCGATCTTGATCCCCTGCTCAACTTCACGTTCATACACATCGGAGATGTCTTTTAAAGACCACTCCAATTTCCCGCTTTCCTCACCCACCGCGATCATATTCAAAGCGAAAGCGGGAAACACATCCAGATTTTTTAAACTGGCACTCAATGAACTCCCTTGATTAATGATATCAAGCCTCGCCTGCCTCAGGCTGCCCTTTAAAGAATCATTATCAAGCACTTCTGTGGCGAAACCCAGGCCGTCGCAGACAGGGACACCGTTTTTGATTAATAAACTTAATGTCCGGGTAAACCTTGCGACCTCAGTATTCTTGATGAATATTTTAACAAAAGGCAGGCGTAATTTAATAAAATCCAGAATAAATTTTTTCCTGCTGCCCTGTTTGTTCCTGCCGAACACCAGAAAAACAAGAACAGCGACCGATAAAAACCAATACCAGTTGGCTGCCATGAACTTGCTTATGCCGATCAGTATTCTTGTGGCTAAAGGCAGTGTCTGTTTCATGTCATCGAACAACACAATAAATTTTGGTAAAAAGAAAGTCAGCATGATAAAGATGGTCGCAATCGCAACACCTATCATTAATAATGGGTAGGCCAGCGCAGCCAAGACCTTTTGTTTGATGTCCTGTTCTTTCTGACGATATTCTGCCAGCCCAAGCAGCACCTCCCCCAAGGCCCCGCTTTCTTCCCCGGCCCTGACCATATTAAGATACAAACCATTAAACACGGCTTCGTGCTGTGCGATGGCGCCGGAAAAAGTCTTTCCGTCCCTGACCTGTTTTTCCAACATACCCGCCACGTCCCTTAAGGCATTGTTCTCCGTTTGCCTGGAAATCAGCGACAAGGCCCTCAATAAAGGGACCCCTGAACGGATTAAACTTGCTAATTGCCGGGTAAACACATCAATGTCCTGCGATCTGATCCTTGAAGAAGCAATATTAAAAAAATGTGCGTTCTGTTTTGGCTGTGCTGACGCCTGCTGGGAGGTTATACTGACAGTGAGCAGCCCTTTTTGGGACAGTTGATCAATGGCATGGTCCTGGGAGTCTGCTTCGACTTGGCCCTCAATGATATCGGTCGGCCCTTTTTTCGCTTTATAAATATATGTCGGCATTTTATTGTACCACCCGCATGACTTCTTCAGGAGTCGTAAGGCCAGCTAAAATCTTTTCCCACCCGTCCTGTTTTAATGTCCTCATGCCCGTTTGCACGGCCTTTCCATTGATCATGCCGGAAGAGGCCTTTTGTAAAATAAGTTTCTTGATCTCCTCGTTGAGAAGGAGTATTTCATAAATACCCGTCCTTCCCCTATAGCCGGTATTATTGCATATCTTACAGCCCTTGCCGCGGTAGGCCGTGTGTTGGCCCTGGAGGTGCCCGGCCCCATGAAAATGCCGGGCGATGTCTGGGGAAATTTGATAGCTTTCTTTGCAATTATCACATATCAACCTGATCAATCTCTGGGCAATAAAAACTTCCACCGAGGACGAAATCAAATATGGTTCAAGGCCTATGTCCATCAAACGGGTTATTCCGCTTGC
>JAJXTI010000105.1 GCA_021783915.1 bacterium | reverse complement strand
AAACTTTTGCGGCTCAGGAAACGAAATCGCCGGAAAGTAAGAAATAACCCAAAATTAAGTCACACAATTGTCGCAAGCCATATTCTATGGTGGAGGTGATCAGGATCGAACTGACGGCCTTCTGATTGCGAACCAGACGCTCTCCCAAACTGAGCTACCGACCCATTGATCTTTCAAATGAGACGGTATATTAACAAAAGTCTACGCCCTTGACAAGAATGAAAAAAATATTCAAGGCGTCCGGTGGAAATTTTGCGGCATAATCGAACGGCGGTCCCCCGGGAGCATCGCTGCCGGCAGCTCTGCGCCCCCGCCCCGATTGAAAGGACGCCTTTGAATATTATTTATGCTTGGGTCTTATAAGCTTCAAGCACTTTCTGACTGATGCGTGAGCGTACTTCCTGGTTAAGACACCGGACCTTCTCATACCAGCGTGAATTCTTTCCCTGCTCCTGGGGCATGGATACAAAAAGGCCTTTGTCGGTGTCCACGACACGGAGCCCTTTGATTAAAATAGTATCGTTGATCCCCAAATCCACGAAAGCTTTGATACGCTGGTTTCCTTCAGGTAAACGGTGTATTTTTATAATTTTGAAATCCAAAGCATCCAAGGACATACACCCTCCTCCTTATTTTGTATTAGCTTCGCTGGGGGCATTATTGACTGAGGTATCAGCTTTGGCTTGTGCGTCAACAGAACCTTTGTCCTTGGTAGAAAAACACCTGCGGCAGGGTTTGAGCCCTTTTTTGATTGCATCTTCCATAGTAATAGGCTTGGCACCTTTGTTTTTGATAAGCAGACAATCTGCTTTGTGGTATTTCTTGCCGTTTTTGGTAACGTAGACATCCTCAGCAAAAGCGAACGTAGAACCAACCAGCAACATCCCTGCCAACATCATTGTAAAAACTTTGTTCATGACATCTTCTCCTTTTTAAAAGGGTTAACTTCAACAAATGAGAATCTACAATAAATTTGATTTTTTGTCAACAAATAATTTTATTTTAAATCAAAATTAATTTAATAATTAAATCTTTCATCAAAAATAATTGCAATTTATACAATATATGCTACACTAAAATTGTTTATTTATCCCCTAATAAATGGAGCAAATACTATGTTAATTGGCGACAAAATTATTGAAATCCGCAAATCGAAAAAAATGACTCTGACCGAACTTTCTAAAAAAAGCGGGGTCCAACTGGCCACCTTAAGCCGTATTGAAAATAAAAAAATGACCGGTACCCTGGAATCCCATATGGCCATAGCCAAAGCCCTGGACATTGATGTCGTAGAACTTTATAAGTCCATCATCCATGAACAGAAACAGGTAGAAGTTTCAGAAACATCGCAAACTTCGGAAGTTTTTACTCATAATGAGCAGTCCTCCTTTGAAATCCTGACTAAAAATGTCTTGGCCAAGCACATGATGCCGACTTTAATCCGTATCGAAGAAAATGGGGCCACCCAGCAGGAGCAAGCTTCAGTCAATTCTGAAAAATTCTTGTTTATATTGGAAGGGGCCATCGAAGCGGTCATTGATACAAAATCATTTCATCTGAAAAAAAATAACACATTGTATTTTGATGCTTCTTTGCCTCACCTGTTTAAAAATACCGGACGCGGCGTTGCCAAATTTTTATGTATTGCCACACCAGTTTCTTTATAAAGGAGACATAGACATGAGCAACAAAATCCTTATCTGTGATGATGAAGAAAACATCCGTGAATCCATCAAACTTATTCTAGGAGATTTTTACGATCTTTTCCTGGTCAACAGCGGTGAACAGGCCCTATACACCCTTGAAAACAACAAAGACATCAAGGTGGCCCTTCTGGACATCAAAATGCCCAAGGTCAATGGCCTGGATGTGTTGACTCAAATCAAATCTAAATTCCCTCAGGTCAAAATCATTATGGTCACCGGTTACCGCTGTGTGGAAACAGCCGCCGAAGCCGCCCGCCTGGGCGCATCCGGCTATATCGTCAAACCGTTTAAATCGGAAGAAATTCTAGAGACGGTGAAAAAAAATTTAAGCTAACTTAAGGTCAAACACCTTAAAGCATGCACTTCCATCTTAACCCACATACCATTTTACCATTGCTTTGTATGACGCTTGCGATTGTTTGCGGAATATTTGTTATCCTGCAGAATCCACGGGCCAAATTGAATCGTCTTTTTTTCGCTATCTGTATTACGTTCACAGCGTGGTTTTCCTTTTATATACCATTTAACTTTAATTACACTGATCAGATCCTTTTAACTTGGTTTCGGGCCTCATATTGTTTTATATCTTTTATTCCTATCACATGCTTTACTTTTATTACAACTTACCGACAAATTCCCAGAAATGAATTTTGGTTTAAAATTAATTCATTGTTAGGCCTGACCCTTTCCCTTTTAAGCTTAACAACAGATTTAATTATTAAAAATCTTTCGTATTTCCCCTTCTATCCTTATCCTCACGCAGGTACCCTTCATCCCCTACTCGTCCTTCATTGTATATATTTAGCTTTTTTCTCCATAATAATAATGATAAAAGCTCTCAAGGACCTTTCTTTACCTGAGAAACAACGTAACCACATTAAATATATGTTAAGCGCGATTATTTGTTTGACTTTCGGCGCCATTGATTTCATAGGTAATTATACTTCTACATTCTATGAAATAGGCTATATTCCAGCTTCCGGATATTTAATCATCACAACCATTGCCATTATTAAACATCAATTGATGGACATCCAAGTTATAATCCGTAAAGGCCTTATCTATTCCACACTGATTACCTTTATCACGCTCATTTTTCTTGTTTTGGTCATTACTATAGAAAAATTCTCCCAAAATTTTATTGGTTATCACCAAGATCTGCTCAACTCGGCCATCCTTTCTTTAATAATAGCCCTTATTTTTATACCTCTCAAAAACAGAATCCAGCTCTGCATTGATAAAATATTTCTTAAAGCTTCTCCCATTGAAATCGCCCAGCAAAACGAACTTCTGCGCCAAGAAGTCATTCAAACGGAGAAATTTAAAGCAGTGGCCACCTTGGCCAGCGGAATGGCCCATGAAATAAAGAACCCATTGACTGTTATCAAAACCTTCAGCGAATATCTTCCTCAAAAACTGGATGATAAGGCCTTTTTAAAAAAATTCGCCCCTATGATTTCCCAGGAAGTCAATCGTATCGATAATCTAGTCCATGAACTTCTGGACTTTGCCAAACCCGCCGTTCCCATACTTAAACCGACGAACATCCATAATCTCATCAATTCCACCCTTGAGCTCTTAAGCAATGAATGTATTAAATACAACATCAAAATCCATCGGGATTATCGTCTTTCAGGGGACGTGCTTCTTCCTCTGGATTATAATCAGATCAAACAGTCCCTGTTAAACATCTTCCTCAATGCCATAGAGGCCATGAAAACCGGCGGGCAATTAAATGTTTCCACTTACGCACGCGTGGACAAAAAAGATGTCCATATCAAAATCCAGGACACCGGCACTGGAATTTCCCCCGAAGACCTCCCCCATGTCTTTGATCCCTTCTTCACCAAAAAAGACAGCGGCACCGGCCTGGGGCTTTCTATCACCCATGAAATCATCAGCAATCACAAAGGAAAGATTTTTGTGGAAAGTGCCCTTAGAAAAGGGACAACGTTTATTTTGGAATTGCCCTCGGCTTAAAGCTCGCCTTTCTTAAACAACTCCAGGAGGGCTTGGACAGGTTTGGGATTAAATTGTTTCCCGGCGAATTCCTGGATTTCTGCGATGGTCACTTCTTTGCTAAGACCCTTGCGGTAGGAACGGTCTGTGGTCATGGCATCAAAGGTGTCTGCCACGGCAATGATGGCCGCCACCATAGGAATTTCCTCACCTTTTAAACCATCGGGATAACCGGTACCGTTATAGAATTCATGGTGATGTTTGACCCCGGCGATACATTCCTCAAAACCGGTCAAGGGAGAGAGAATCTCCGCCCCCCTGGTTGTGTGGGTCTTCATAATTTCATATTCTTCCGGGGTGAGCGTGTCTTGCTTACATAAAATGGCCTCAGGCACACCGATCTTGCCGATGTCATGCAAAAGCCCCGCGATATAAAGATTTTCAAAAAATTTCGGCGGGAAATCACAAATCCCTGAGGCCTCCATCTGCCGGGCAATACTCAGAGCGTATTTAGTCACCCGTTCGGTATGACCATGCGTGTAAGCATCTTTGGCTTCAATGGCACTCCCTAAAGCAATGGTGGTTTGGATAAACAGGTTACGGTTACGGTCTGCCTCACGTTTTAAATCATCGAATAATTGGGCATTACGGATGGCCATGGCCACATCTGAGGCCAAAGCTGAAAAAAAATCCAATTCCTCTTGTTCAAAACGGCTTCCGTCATATTTCTGCCCTAAAAGCAAAATAGCCAATAAGGTGTGTTGGTGGTACGCGGGCACACAGGCGACCGCGTTGAGTTTGGGCATCTGGGCGCTGACTTCATGAAGAAGTGTTTTGGTCCCCCTGCCATTGGAAATGACGCTCTCCTGCCAAAGCAATTTATTGATGTCTTCGCTGACCAAGGCGTTACGGTTAGCGACCAAATACTTGTATTCCTTCTCAATAAAAAGACGGATCAAAGGGTGTTTCTTGTCAAAACGAATAAACCCTTCAGGGATGCGCGAACCGGTTTGGCCCCTAGAAATGGCCAACACATAAGAATCTTTGGGAGGGGTGTAAAGGATCATACCCGCATGATCGATGCGGACTTTCTGGACAATGGAACGGACAATGAGCTTGATAAGAAGCCTGGGGTCATGGATAAGAATCATGCCTTTAGAAGCTGCCTCGAGCTCTTTTTTATAATCAATTTTGACTGTTGCCATGATAGGGTCTGGGGCTTGGGCCTGAGATACTACTTATTTAACTGCGCTAACACTATCTTTTCCAGCTCTTCCAAGACCAGCGGCTTGTGGATAAAGCTCAGCGCACCTAACGCCTTGGCCTCAGTAATGGTCTCTTCGTCTTCCACACCCGAGACCATGATGACCTTAACTGTTGGATTGGTCTTGCGGAGCTGTTTAAGGACATCAACACCCGTCATTTCTTCCATGCGCACATCCAGCAAAACCAAATCGGGGTTTTGGGAGGAGATGATTTCCAACGCCTGCCCGCCGCCGTCGGCTGTGAGCACCTCAATGCCGCGCTTTTTAAAAAAACTCCTGGCGAATTCCCTGATATCTATTTCATCGTCCACTACCAACAATTTGGCCATAAACTTACCTTACTCCTATTATCTTTCTTATACATCAAATTTCATTCTACCGCAATCGGTAAACGGATTTTCATCTGTGTGCCAACCATGTATTTAGAAACAAATTCCACCTTGCCCTTATGGTTCTCCTCAATGATCTTGCGTATGACATAAAGTCCCAGGCCTGTCCCCTTTTTGCTGGAGAGTTTGGTCGTGAAAAATGGCGTAAAAAGTTTTTGCGCGTCTTCGTCTTTGACACCCACACCGTTATCTTCA